>JBPCUI010000326.1:0-10504 GCA_051011235.1 Flavobacteriaceae bacterium | reverse complement strand
CTTCGTTATTTACCGTATTGAAAATGATTTCGCTATCGGTCACCACATAGACCTTATCAAAAAGTTCCGTGTCAACAGCTGCCTCATATGTTCTCAATATCACCGGCTTCCCTCCCAGGTCTTCCATGAGTTTCCCGGGAAATCTGGAGGCGGCGTAACGAGCAGGTATCATTGCGATTATCTTCATAGAAATCAATTTGAAAAATTATTTATTAGGCCTGGGTCTTAACCTCCTATAGATAACAAAAATGAATGCTAAAATTATAATCACCAATACAGCCGCCAATATGGGAGCAAAAATAGAGGCCGTAGTCACTACAACGGCCGTTCCTGTCTCAATTGCTGATATTCCGGGATTAGCCAGACCTCCGGTAGTTGCAGTGGATGTTAACCTGCTTGTGGCAGAAGCTCCTTTGATGGCGGTGGCCGTGCCCCCGCCTGCAATAATGGCCAGCGACCATGTAATCACCGGATCAAGATCAGCAACTGTAGAGACCATAACAGCGGTTCCAGCAATAGCGGCAAGTGGTAGCGCTATACTGTCCAGTAAATTGTCGATAAAGGGAATAAAATAGGCGAAAACCTCCATTATGGTTGCAACGCCCAGTGTAATTACGGCTGCCAGGCTTCCCACCCACTCCCAATTATCGTTAAGCGTCCAAATATCGAAATATGAAGCAATGCTGAGGGCGAATAAGGGTAGAAATACCCTGAATCCGACAGAAGCAGCCAACCCGATGCCGAGGAATATACTAATTATGGTTTCGGACGTCATTGCATATAATTTAGCACTAAAATAGGCTATTCCTCACTCACAAAAAAATCGCTTTTAAATCCTATCAAATACAACTTTACCCTGGCCCGGGTCACTGCCGTATACAACCATCTGAGGTATTCTCTATCGATGCCTTTCGGCAAATATGGCTGCTCTACAAATACTGTATTCCACTGCCCTCCCTGCGACTTATGACAGGTAATTGCATAAGAAAACTTCACCTGGAGCGCGTTGAAAAAAGGATTGTTCTTTACCGCGAGGAATCGCTTGTATTTTGAAGTCTCTGTCGCGTAGTCCTGTTGCACTTCCTGGTACAGGCGATTGCCATCCTCGTAAGAGAGTGAGGGTGTTTCTGCTTTTATCGTATCGAGCAGCAGAACGGTTTCAAAAGGTCTCTGGCGAGGGTAGTCGACCATTTTGATCTTTACTTCGGCAAATCGAAAGCCGTATAGTTCTTTAATGGCAAATATTTCTAGTATTTCGACAATATCACCGTTGGCTATAAATCCTGCTTCTGAATTAGGTTTCAACCAAAAATAATTGTTCTTAACCACCATCATATAATCGCCGGGGGCCAATTCGTTATCGAGTTGTAATATTCTGCTTCTGATGTTTTCGTTGTATAAGTTGGCCCTTTTATTAGATCGCACGATAAAAACAGTGTCTTCCCTTCCTTCCACTGCATACGCCTGCTCAATAGCATCCTGAATGTCGTAGCCATCAACCAGCCGGATTATATCCGTAAAATTATCCATGCGAAATTGAAATAAATCCGCATAGCTATCCTGTACCTGCTCTCGTATTAGCGTTGCGTTTTCCAAAATACCGGAATACTGTTGTTGTCGCACCACTTCGTCTAATTCGAGGGTAACCACTTCCTTGGAGTAGTTGACCATGAGTTTTTTTTCGTCCAGGGCCGGGCTTAGGTCCAGGTGTACCGGAGGTAATTGAGCTGTGTCTCCTATTAAAATGAGCTTGCATCGATGCCCGGAATACACAAAACTGATCAGGTCGTCTAAGAGCGCCCCGTTTTCAAAGAGCTTTGAGTCGGTGGGTCTGTCTGGTATCATGGATGCCTCGTCTACAATGAATACAGTATCCCTGTGCTTATTTGGTGCCAGCACAAATTTCATCCCGCCGCTTTTATCCTTGCGCGGAAAGTAAATCTTTCGATGGATGGTCTGGGCCGAAGTTTTAGAATAAGAGGACATCACCTTGGCCGCTCTGCCGGTTGGTGCCAGAAGCACGGCTTTTAATTTAGTGTGCCATAATTGGGAAACGATAACGCCGGTAATAGTAGTTTTTCCGGTCCCTGCATAGCCTTTTAGGAGGAAAATAGTCTCCTGGTCATTTGACAAAATGAATTGGGAGAGTTGCTGCAAAGCGACCTCTTGTTTAAGAGTGGGGTCATGCGGGAATTTGTCCTTTAAAAACTTGTAAAAAGAAGCCGCGGAAATCGCATCCATAGGGGCTTAAAGATAACTAGGTTTTTTGGGGAAAACCTTTTACGATTAAAAAAAAATTGTAGATTTGTCTAGACCACTAAATTTAATTAACACGAGTTTAAAAATGAAAACCATTTTTCAAATAGTTCTTTGGATCGCATGTATCGGATTGGGGTTCCTAATTTACAAGTCCGTTACCGGGCCAATCGAATTTAAAAAGGTGAAGCAAGCGAGATTTGCCGAGGTAATTACAACACTCAAGGATATCAGAGATTCGCAAGAGGCCTACAAAACTGTTAATGGCAAATTTGCCGCTGATTTTAAAAGCCTGATTGCATTTGTGGATACAGGACAGTATACCATAACCCAACGTAGGGATTCTTCCTATATGGAATTTGATAAGACCTACGGTATCGATTTGTTAAAAGAGGTAACTATTGTTGATACCTTAGGATTTGTAAAAGTGAAAGACTCTTTGTTCAAAGGAGACGAGCGATACAAAGGTATGATGAATGTACCTAATGCCCAGAATAATGAGCAATTCACTATGAAAGCAGATATTCTTGACAAAGCGGGATATAAGGCATCCGTGTTCGAAGCCAAGGTAAATAAGGATGTAGTTCTTTTCGATCAGCCAAAAGATTTGGTGGATAGAGAAAATGCTCAGATCAGTGTTGAAGAGGTAAACGGCTCGGAAATTATTGTGGGATCTTTGTCCGATGTGAGCACCAATGGAAACTGGCCGCCTATCTATGACAAAAAGCAATAATAACAGTAGCGAAAAGAGCACAGAAAATTTCAATAAATTGTCCATTCAGGTGAGCTTGAATGGACTTTCTTTTTGTATTGCCGATACGCTTCGGAATACGATCCTGTTGAGTGATCAGGTTAATTTTGGCAAAGAGTTGTCTCCATATGAAGTCCAACGTGAACTTAAGGAACTTTTTAATGAGCACGATATTAGCGGGCTGAAAATCGCTGAAACAGTGGTTGTTCACCGCAACAATCTCTTCAGCCTTGTACCCAAGGCGCTTTTCGATAAAAATGAATTAGCTAACTATCTTAAGTTCAACGCCAAAATTCTGGCAAACGACCTCATTGAATACGATGAAATAGAAAGTCACGATATAGTAATTGTCTATGTGCCTTATATAAACATCAATAACTATGTATTCGATCTTTTCGGCGAATTTGAATTTGTTCACAATGGAACTGTTTTGCTACAATCTCTTCTAAAATCGGCCGGTACCAGCTCAGAGCCGGTCTGTTATATACATGCAGGTCACAAGCAAATGGATATGATAGTCCTGTCGAGGAAACAGCTGCACTTCTACAACAGCTTTAATTTCAACACCAAAGAAGATTTTATTTACTATATACTTTTTACACTCGAACAATTAGATCTCGATCCGGAATCAGTTCCTGTGAGACTGTTCGGCAAGCTCGAGGAGGGAGATGAACTCTACAGTATTTGTCATGAATTTATCAGACATATTTCCCTCTATGAACAGGATAGTGACTTTCATCCCGCTGAAGAAATGAAGGATGAAATGGTAGACTTTACAGTTTTAAATGCACTGTAATGCGAATCATATCGGGTACACATAGGGGAAGGCGCATCCAGGCCCCGAAAAATATTTCGGCAAGACCAACCACTGATTTAGCCAAAGAAGCTCTTTTTAATATTCTAAACAATACCTATTATTGGAATGAATGTGAGGTCCTGGATCTATACGCAGGTACTGGTAATATAAGTTTTGAATTTGCTTCCAGGGGATGTACACAGATTACAGCTGTAGATAATGATGCCAGGAGTGCTGCATTTATAAAGAAGATGGCTATTACGCTTCAATTCCCGATTGAAGTATTTAAATCTGATGTGTGCAGATTCCTCGGTAAAACAAAGCAAGACTTTGACATTATTTTTGCGGATCCTCCCTATAGTTTATCCCATGAGAATTTCGCGCAGATTCCCACTCTGGTATTCGAGAAGGATTTGCTAAAGGATGACGGGCTGCTTATCATTGAACACAGCAAGCATACCGATTTATCTGGCCTGGAATATTTTAGTGAATCGCGGAAATATGGAGGCAGCGTATTTAGCTTTTTCTCAAAATAGTACTTCAAAAAAAATCCCCGCCGCCAATCTAATGGAACAACAGGGATTTTAATGATGACAGTCCGTAAGCCGGATTCTGTAGCCTGTATTATGTAATACAGGGTCCTTATCATTTATCTCGACATTTGGTTGCCCAAAAGCTCTATCCGCCTACCCACCGGTTCGGGCGTGCTACCCTCAAATACCGGTTTACGCGACGTTTCACCGCATAGAGTTTACCTGATTTCACTACAGCATTACCTGTACTTGCTTTCTGTTGCACTTGTCCTGCCATGCAGCAGAATAAATCTACTGCCTGGTGACGGGCGTTACCCGCTATGCTGCACTTTGGTGTCCGGACTTTCCTCCCCAACGATAATCGTCAAGGCGATAAGGGAACCGCATCGGGCAAAGATACCACAATTGTTGATAAGTATTGGTTTTTCGATCCCAAATCCAACAGGCTTATTTGGGTCTATTTTTATATTTGTAAATACAGCCCTTTTGAAAGCTAAAATCAGATCGTATTGGAACCGTTTATTGTTTCAGCAAGAAAGTACAGACCGCAATCCTTTAAGGATGTCGTTGGGCAAGAAGCCATAACAAATACACTCCTAAATGCCATTGAAAATGACCATTTGGCACAAGCCTTACTTTTCTGTGGTCCAAGAGGTGTTGGGAAAACTACCTGTGCGCGTATATTAGCCAAACAGATAAACCAGGACGGAACAATAAAGGAAGATGAAGATTTCGCATTCAATATTTTCGAATTAGATGCGGCTTCAAATAATTCGGTTGACGATATAAGGAGTCTAATCGACCAGGTGCGTATACCACCCCAGGTAGGTAAGTATAAGGTTTATATCATCGATGAGGTGCATATGCTTTCCCAATCGGCCTTCAACGCCTTTTTGAAAACATTGGAAGAACCCCCTGCGCATGCTATTTTCATTCTGGCTACGACAGAAAAACACAAAATAATTCCTACCATTCTTTCCAGATGTCAAATTTTTGATTTTAAAAGGATTACGGTTAAGGATACAGCCGCTTATCTCCAATATATCGCCGAACAACAAGGCGTGGTAGCAGAGGAAGATGCTTTGCATGTTATTGCACAGAAATCAGATGGAGCTCTGCGAGACGCCCTGTCCATATTTGACCGGGTAGTAAGCTTTTCAGGGAAGAAACTCAACAGGAAGGCGGTGACCGATAATCTGAATGTGCTGGATTATGACACCTACTTTAAAACCACTGATTTATTACTCGGCAACAATATTCCCGAATTGCTGTTGTTGTTCAACGCTATCCTGGCCAAAGGTTTCGAGGGACATCATTTTATATCAGGACTTGCCTCACATTTCAGAGATTTACTGGTGTGCAAACACGAGAATACCATTGATTTGCTGGAAGTTAGTGAAAGTGCCAAAGAGCAGTACCTCATACAATCCAAGAAGACTTCGGAATCATTTCTGATAAGGGCAATTGATATTGCAAGTGCTTGCGAAATGCAGTATAAGGCGAGTAAAAATCACAGACTACTGGTAGAATTAAGTCTTATGAAAATGGCCTCTTTGGATTTTGAAGGCGAAAAAAAAAATCCTGAAAAAGGAGACTTCCTCGAAGATCGTCTCAGCAAGCTGATACCGGCATCATTTTTTAAGCTGAATTCAAAATCTTCTGTACCAAAAGAAAAATATGAAAAACCTCCGGTAGAAGCACCGGAACACATAATTACCACTACTAAAACTCATGAGGAGCCAGCCCAATATACTCCCGATCCGCAATCCGATGAAACTGTGCTTAGCCCTCCCAAGCCTAAGATAAAGATTAAAGAACGCGCCAAACGGGTTTCAGGCTTGTCCATTTCGAGCCTGAAAGCCAAAAAAGCCTATGAACTGGCTAAAATAGATGTGGTGATCGATGATAATGACCTGCCTCATGATCCTTTTGATGAAAAGGAAATGCAAGAGCACTGGGCCAACTATACTCATAAACTGGATCTTGCAGGCAGAAAGATCCTTGCATCAAACCTGAGTATTGATAGTCCTAAATTATTGGGAGATAACACTATTTGGATTCAACTACCCAACAACACAATGAAAAAGGAGATTGAAAGGGAACAGGGCGAAATTTTGAGTTACCTGAAAACTCAATTAAACAATTACGAGATCAAACTTAAAATCTCCGTCAATGAGGAGACTGCAAAACAGTTCGCCTATACCCCTGAAGAAAAATATGAGAAGTTGCGAAAAAAGAATCCCACCATCGATCTGCTGCGAAAAGAATTTGACCTGGATCTGTAATATTTAACCGGCTAATCTCTTTTGAACGGCATAGACGAACATTACCAAACCTGTTATAAGTAAACCAAGCGATTCCCTTGCGCGTTCGACATTTTGAAGGTCTCCGCCCTCCAGGCTAATGCCTTCCCATTTTTCGGGCCAGAGTGCTACCGTACCCGCGATGTATAGCAAGCCTAGTATTATGGCCACACCAAATCTAAGTCGATTTAGAAAGAACAACACTGAAGCTAATGCAGCTATGCCATAAACAAAGTACCAAATGGTGGCATCGGGGTCATTCCATTGTAAATAGGCGGCTATGATGAACAGGACAGCCATAATAAGAGATAAAATTTTAAAAAGAGTTTTCATCGAATAGAGTTTGCTTTGAATTGGTTATTTGATCGTAAATTAAATTATAAACATCTGTGGCAGCGATTATTTTGCTATTCGTTGTGCCGCGTGCATCGGATATAAAGATAGGAAAGTCATCGCTATCATCAGGAACCCGGCCATGTGATCCTTTGACCAAATTCGCATCCAGCGGAATAAGGTCCATAAGGGTTCTAAAACCCAATTTCTTCTTCAATAGTTTAAATATTACTTTCAAAACAGTAAACCTGTCCTTAGGATCGGTAAACATCTCTACCGGATCATATCCGGGTTTTTTGTGAATATCCACCGTGCGAGCAAAGTCCGGAGCCTTGCTGTCGTCTGTCCAATAATAATATGTAAACCAGGAATTAGAATCTGCTACAGCTACCAAATCACCACAGCGAGCATGCGCCAGCTGCTTTATTTCAGCTTGGTAATACACCTTTTCTACGCCCGGAGTAGCCTCTAAAATCTTTTTAATCTCATCTACTGAGGAGTGATCATTACAGTAAATATGAGCTATTTGATGATCTGCAACTGCAAATGCTTTGCTCGCACCTGCATCCAAGAGTTCAAGACTTCTCTCGCTCCGAATACTCAAATACCCATAGCTGCGCAATACTCTGTTGAGATGCACCGGCCTATTGACGTTCGTTATCCCGTATTCAGACAATATAATGACTTTGGTCCCAATTTGTTGATAGTAAGTAACCAGATCCCTGACTACTGCATCGATCTGCTGCAGATCTTTGGCAATATGATCCATATCGGTTCCATATCGCTGAAGATTATAGTCCAGATGCGGCAAATAGATCAAGCTAAGAGTAGGATCGTGGAGTCGATCAGTTTTAATCGCTGCATCGGCAATCCATTTACTGGATCTGATGCTCGTTTTTGGACCCCAGAAGTCGAATAAAGGAAATTGCCCCAGATCTGTTTGTAGTACCTCCCTCAAATCGGCCGGCTGCGAATACACATCCGGAATTTTGCGGCCATCGGCCAGGTAGTTAGGCCGGGGTGTTACGCTATAATCGACCGTAGAGTACATATTATACCACCAGAACAAGTTGGCGCAGCTAAAATCCGGGTTTTTTCGCTTTAGTTTTTCCCAGATTTTTTCAGACTGTACCAGTTTGTTGGATTGTCGCCAAAATTTTACCTCACATTCTTCCTTAAAATACCAACCATTACCCACTATTCCGTGTTCTGATGGTGTTTTCCCTGTGAGATAGGTCGATTGAGCCGTACATGTGACGGCAGGAAAAACCGGACTAATCAAAGCCATCTCACCATTCTTTATGAATTCCTGGATAAAAGGAGTATGTTCTCCAATCAATCGGCTGGTTAGCCCTACTATATTTATCACAACGGTCTTATTCATGACTTAAGTTCATTTAGAACCCATCGTAATTCCCTTGTGATAGAACTATTGATCTCTGATTTAAGATCGCTTGGCAGTACGTCCCAGGTATAAGTTTCAACCTCCAAATGAGAGGTTACATGATGCCGATCGATATAGGACAGAACTTTTAGAATATGGTCCTGGGTTGAGAATAAATTCCCAAAAGAATCCAAAAATACCGGCACATGGAAATGAGCTCTTAGCTCTTCAAATTCGGGTTTTATTTTAAGTAATTCAGGTAAATCCCTATAAGTAATAACCTGGTTGTTAACCTTTTGAGTAACCTGATGGAGATAAGTTGGTTCATCAAAATAGGATAGAGAATTCCACAGACGCTCCGGATCATCAGCCGACAGAATTTTTAGCGCAGCACTGATTTGGATCTTCCCTATGCGGATACCTGCGGATGACCAACTCTCAAAAGTGTATTCCGGTTCTTCATAGGCAAGCGAAAAATGGCAAATATCATAGCATATGCATATGTGTTTCAATATCAGTTCCTCTGCCTGTTCGCGGGTCATACCAGAACCGGACATTATTATCCCGGATCCAATGGGTAGAAGGTAATTTTTATAGAAATCCAAAACATCTGAAGTGTTTTCAAGAAATCCATCGGGTTCAGGTTCTAAATCCAAATGAAGATAATTGCCGGTTTGCCGATTGAGCTTATTGAGAAACAGTGCCAATTTGGCCAATTGCCTGGAAGCATCGCTTAAAACAGATTGCCTGTCTTTCTCATTGGTACACCACGGTTTATAGGACAAAGGTGAAGTAGATATCCCTCCTTCCTGGCCGGGAGGAATCAATAAAGCCATCTGTTCAAACAACCGCGTTGTATATGCCAGGCGATCCTCGCTGGTCCAATCGGGCAGGTGTACTTTGTCTTTTACGGTCTCCCCGTGGAAATTTCCATAAGGAAAACCATTCATCGTATAAATGTAGCAGTTATGTTCTGTCAGCCAATTCTTAAAAATGAGTATTTGATCATTTTGGCCGAGCTCAAAACTGGCCTGATTTGACAGTCGCAAACCCAGGCCGAATGGCGCCAAAGGAGAAAGATCTTGTTTGATTTTTGGAATATGCTCTTTTAAGCTGTCAAAAGTAGTTTGCCAGTCCTGACCCGGATGTATATTTGTGCAATAAGAAAGGTGGAATCTCTCGTTAACGAACATAATCAGGCGGGATTTAATTTGACCTTGGCGTTTAGTATTGAGATCGACTTTTTCATAATATTGAGATCTATCTCATGCACATCCTTCTTCCTGCCGATTGCCTCGATAAGCGTTATAGTGAGTTGGCCTCCAAGGTGTTCCCTGAATTCTTCAATACCCTGGAGTAAGTTTTCAACCTGAGTCTCATTGGCAACAGGTATATGGAGATCGAAACCGATTTCTTGCAGCATATCGATAATTTCAAATGCCCGTTCTGAAGGCAGAAGCCCTATTTCGGAAGCATAGATCAGATCAAGGGCCATTCCCTTGGCCACGGCCTCGCCGTGCCGGATCCCGTAATTTGTCATATTTTCTAGCTTATGGGCAGACCAGTGTCCGAAATCCAGGGGTCTGGAAGAACCTTTTTCAAATGGATCCCCTCCTTCGGCAATATGCTGCATATGTAACTCAGCACAGCGATAGATCAGGGAACTCATGATCTTCATATTCCTTGCCCTTAATTCTTCTACATGGTTCTTTATGTAGTATAAAAAGTCTTTATCCTTAATGAGTGCTACTTTTACTGCTTCTGCAATTCCTGCAATCCAGTCGCGGTCCTCAAGTGTGCTTAAAAATTGACTGTCGTTAATTACCGCCTGCGGTGGTTCGAATGTTCCTATAAAGTTCTTTTTTCCAAAAATATTCACACCGTTCTTTACACCAACTGCAGCATCGTTTTGTGAAAGTACCGTAGTAGGTATACGGATCAGCCTTACGCCCCTATGGGCGATAGAGGCCGCATAGCCTGCCAGGTCTATCAGAGCTCCGCCACCGAGGGCGATCACATAAGAGTGCTTGCAAATTTTGTATTTATTGATCGCTCCTAATACTTCGTCAATATAATGGCTGTCGTTCTTCACGGTTTCTCCTCCCGGTAAGCTGATCGTTTGAGTAAATTCCAATTCGTCTTTATAAA
>JBPCUI010000325.1:0-8949 GCA_051011235.1 Flavobacteriaceae bacterium | reverse complement strand
GGGGAGCAATACGGTTCGGATTATCAAGGCCGTTTACAAATGCCCTGTTCTGGTAATTCCGGAAAACTTTGAATATGTTAAACCTTCAAGGATTGCATTCGCAACAAATTTCAAGCGGAATTTTAGCCTGGAAATCATGAAGCCGGTCACTAGTTTGGCCGCAAACATGGATGCGAGTATTCATGTTGTCCACATCAATGAAAGTGAAGAATTAGACAAGTTCCAGCAAGCGAACAAAGACATGTTAGACGACTTTCTCAATCCTATTGAACATGAGTTTCACTGGATGACCTATTTTTCGGGAAAATCTGATGTTATGCAGTATTTCCTTGAAGAATTTCAAATGGATATGCTTGCCCTGGTACATTACAAACACGGTTTTTTGGAAGAAATAATACGCGAGCCAGTTGTGAAGCGTGTCGCCTTTCACGCCAAAATCCCCTTGTTGGTAATGCCCGAATAATTCAATTATTCATCTATTTACCACTGTATCAATAGATCGTAGGGCGCTCCCTGATAGGGTAGTCTTCGTAAAAATCTTCAAAAGTCTTGTCGGTATGGTATCGATCTGTTAGCACTTTGTAGACCATATAGACAACCATTAACTGTCCTGCTACGGTTAAATAGAATATCCAGTTGAACGGGAATCCCATACTGACCATAATAGTGACCGTTATAAGCACCAGGGTGGTAATGCCTACCCAGAACATGGCAGAAAACCTCATTTTTTCAGGTAAGTTATTTATAAATGGATTACCTCCTTGTTAATGATCATTTAAATTTTCCTACATAACTGGAATCCAAAACCGATCAGTTTGCGGCACAGATTTGTCCTGCTCAAGGACGAGAGGATTAAAATCAAATTTGTTAAATAGATACCATATGCTCGATGATAGCGCAGGTTTTGTATCTGCGTGATCCCATAAATATTCAGCTCCAAAACAGGTACCCTGATTGGCAGTATATGGAAGACCTTTGACGTGCGGGGAGATCTCACTGTTAATAAACGTTTTCTCTATTTCTTCGATTATATTTGCAGACCTGGAGTATTGATGGGCATTCTTGTAGGCCAGTGCTATTTGAGCAGTACCTTCTAACCAAATCACATCCAAATCTTCATCAAAACAATATCCCACAAGCTGCTTAGAGGTTGAGGTACTAAGTTGGATGTTTTGATATCGAACAGCCTGTTCCAGAACTGCATTCGGATATTTATCCAGGACCAGATAGCCGAGCGAATGTAGATCGAGCGCATATTGATATTGGGGATACTCATTTTGGGTCATCAGTACAAATTCGCTTGCATTCCAACGTTCATTATTCAAGTAGTTCAATATGTTCTTATGAAAGTCATCATAACCACGAACCGCATTATATGCGGTTATTATACCTTCCGTAATTTTTCCAATTTCGGTACCATCTTCATTGTAACCTCCCTTAAGCGAACCGTCTTCTCCTTGAAGGGATCGTATCCAATTCTGTAATTCCTCCGATAATCGGTTGTATTTATTGCTATTTGTCAGTTCTTTATAATTATTCAGCGCGATTAGCAACCAGGCGTTATCTCCCAACCAGGTCCTGCTTCCATTGGCGCCAGTCGTATTTCGGAACTGGTAAAAACCTCCAGTTCCAAATAATAGTTCACTGTCTATACGGGTATTGAAGTAGTCGAATATTTTTTCCGCCTTTTCCAAATCACCATTGGCAATAAAAATCAAAGAGGCAAGCGCATTGTCGTAGAGGGATACAAAATCGGTGCCTTCTGCACTTTCCATAAGTCCGCTATCGTGCTGCATATTGCTAACCCATGCATATACCAGATCCGCATCGCTGAATTCTACCTCCGGTTCTTCCGACGATACACTTGGCATATCATCCGAGCTGTCATCGGCAAGAACATAGTCCTTGTCTGAGGTTTTTTCGGTACAGGAGATAAAAATTAAAATTAGAGCCAGGGAAACAATTGGTTTACTAGTCATGGTCAGTGGTGTTTACTTTGGGCTAAATCACTAATAAAGGTATACCTCACCCTGATACGATCGCTTGTAATCCGATTAAATATAGGCCATGATCGATGAAATGCACAGTGATATACAAGATAACTGAAATTGATGGTTTTTATCCTTTTATTGATATTCAAATTAACCATTAGAAATATCGACGAACGGTAAGGGTTTAACTATTTTTGAGACAAATCTCAGAAATGAACATCCCGGAGACTGAAGCAAAACGAGTTGTTATCATTGGAGGCGGGTTTGCTGGTATTTGCCTGGCCAAATCACTGAGAAATACAAATTTTCAATTGGTGATGCTAGATCGGCAGAATTATCACGCATTTCAGCCTTTGTTGTACCAGGTTTCTACAGCAGGCTTAGAACCAGATTCTATCGCATATCCGATTCGTAAGATCCTTAAAAGAAACAGAAATTTTCATTTCAGACTGGCTACGGTAAATTCTCTAGAACCAGACACCACCACCATCAACACGGATATCGGGACTATAAGCTATGATTATTTAGTGATCGCTACTGGTACTCGGACCAATTATTTCGGCATCAACTCCATACAACGAAATGCAATGCCCATGAAATCTGTTCCCCAGGCTTTGGATATCCGCAGTTTAACGCTACAGAATTTTGAACGGGCCGATCTCTGCAGCGATGCAGAAGAAAGAGCTGCCCTGCTGAATTTTTGTATTGTTGGAGGAGGTCCGACCGGTGTTGAAATGGCCGGGGCCTTTGCAGAGCTGAAAAAGCATGTATTCCCTAAAGATTATCAACATCTGGACATTGATGAGATGAAGATCCGCCTTTTTGAAGGGGCCGAACGACTGTTGCCTCCTATGAGTGAAACGGCCTCTCGCAAGTCCTTGGAATTTCTTGAAAAATTGGGCGTGGATGTTTATCTCCAGACCCTTGTAAAGGATTATGATGGTGATATTTTAACAATGAGTAACGGCCGTACAATGCGGACGAAAAATTTTATCTGGACTGCAGGAGTTACGGGTGCCGCCATACCTGGTATAAAGATGGATTCTTTAAATGAGAGCTTAAATCGATACCGGGTAAACCGATTTAACCAGGTAAAAGGTTATCCTAAGATTTTTGCAGTTGGTGATGTCGCATTTATGGAGACTGATTCTTATCCCAATGGTCACCCCCAAGTGGCACAACCGGCCATTCAGCAAGGAAGGTTACTGGCTAAAAATCTCCAATCTCTCGAGGCCGGTAAATCCCTGAAACCTTTCAAATATAGGGATAAAGGCAGTATGGCTACCATAGGTCGGAACAAGGCTGTGGTAGATCTCCCTTATGCGAGTTTTGGAGGCTTTTTTGCTTGGTTTATCTGGATGTTTATCCATCTCATGTCATTGGTGGGCTTTCGCAACCGGGTCATCGTTTTTTTTAACTGGGCCTACAACTATATTAACTACGACAAAGCGGCACGCCTCATAGTTCGTCCCTTTAAAATGAAGGAGCAAAAGAGATAGTTTGTAGAAAACCTTTCCTATATTTGTACCGTTGTGTTGTGCCTCAATTATGTTGAGGCATTAGTTGGGGCTACTAAATTCAATTTAGTGCCTACCAATGAAAGGCTTTCCTCCCTCCTGATAGTTATCGGGATTACGGGATAACAGGGGGGCTTTTTTCATTTACCGCTCTTAACTTTTTCAATATTCTTCATTATTGAGATTTTTAGAAGACAAGGCTTTATTACATCTTCAATTTATCGTAATTTTAATGAGGAAATAATAAAGACGCAGCCTTATGCCCATATACCATAAACTGGGAAAAATTCCACACAAAAGACATACGATTTTTAAGAAAAAAGATGGCGGTCTGCACTACGAACAACTATTTGGCACAATAGGATTCGACGGCATGTCTAGCTTAATGTATCACCTTCACCGACCAACCATGGTAAAGGAAGTGGGGGAGATGCTGGATGTTTCGCCAAAACCGGCCGTTGCTTACAATATTAAGTCAAGACTACTTAAAGGGTTCGAAGTTCCACCCGCTGATGATTACCTCGAAAGCAGAAAGATTGTTCTTTTTAACAACGATGTACATATAGGCCTGGCAGCGCCGCGAAGATCTGTGGACGATTACTTTTATAAGAATGCAGATGCCGATGAGCTTCTCTTTTTCCACACAGGAAGCGGTAGCTTAAAAACTATGTTGGGTGAAATTCCGTTTGTGCCCGGCGATTATATTCTTATCCCCCGCGGAATGATTTACCAGATCCAATTTGATTCGGAGGATAACCGTCTATTGATAACCGAGTCTTTTCATCCGATTTATACGCCCAAGAGATACAGAAACTGGTTCGGGCAACATCTGGAGCATTCTCCATTTTGCGAGAGGGACTTCAAACTACCCGAAAACCTGGAGACTTATGATGAGCATGGTGAATTTCTTATGAAAGTTAAAAAACAAGGCAGGTTGCACCACATGATATACGCTTCACATCCTTTCGATGTAGTTGGCTGGGATGGATACAATTTTCCTTACGGATTTTCCATACACGACTTTGAACCGATTACCGGAAGAGTACATCAGCCGCCACCGGTTCACCAAACATTTGAAACATCGACCTTTGTTGTTTGTTCATTCTGTCCGCGTTTATACGATTACCATCCGGAGGCTATTCCGGCTCCTTATAACCATTCGAATATAGATTCGGATGAGGTATTGTATTATGTGGAAGGAGATTTCATGAGTCGTAAGGGAATCGACAGGGGATATATATCACTCCACCCGGCCGGAATTCCACATGGTCCACATCCCGGCACATACGAGGCTAGTATTGGTAAATCTCGCACCGAAGAACTCGCCGTGATGATAGACACCTTTAAACCGCTGCAACTCACTCAGGACGCCATTGATATTGATGATGGTAAATATTACCAATCCTGGTTAGAGTAATGATACGCGGTGTAGCACAAAATGCATAAGGCCGGCAGCCAATCTGGCTGTTTGCTGATCTAAGTCAAATTTCGGATTCATTTCGGCTATATCTAGTCCTACCAATTTTTTTGAATGGATGATGGTTTTCAAACATTCATTCACTGTTTCCGGGTTAAATCCCAAAGGTGATGGAGCACTGACGCCGGGCGCAAAGGCCGAAGAAAACCCATCCAGATCGATCGTTACATATACAGCGTCCAGGCCATTTATAAAATATTCAATTTCGCGGTTAACCAGGTCAATCTGGCTGCTATGGAAACGCTCAATCTCCATATAATTTACACCCAATACTGAGGTAGTATCATAAAGTGATCGGTCATTGGCATCTTTACGTATGCCTAAACAGAGGTAGGGGAAGGGGATCTTATTTGTCCTGCAATCCATTCCTATCTGGTAGAATGGGGTTCCTGAATTATTCCCATCCTGGTTCGATCGAAGATCAAAATGTGCATCGAAGTTGATGATGCCCAGCACCGATTCAGATCCCAGGTATTGTCTTAGACCCTTGTAATGCCCATAAGCCACATCATGACCTCCTCCCAGTACCACGCAAAAAACATTTTCCTTATTTAAACGATTGATTTGCTGGGCCAGGGCCTCCTGTGTAGCCTCCATATCCTGATCCTTACAAATAAGATTTCCGCAGTCCAGAAGGTTGTAATCCGCCGGAAGGTGATTAGGCATTTTAGAGAATATACTGCGAATGGCATCCGGACCCTCCTTCGCACCAACTCTGCCCTGATTTCTTCTTACACCTTCATCGCAAGCGTAACCCAGAATACCAAGGTTTTGTTGGCTCTTTGAAACCAGTTCAGTATCCAGCAAATTAACCATGGTCACCTTCTCGTGCAGGTATAATTGGCTGGAACTTTTTCTTCCTTTCCAGATCCCTTTCTCGGGAGGTTGATATAATTCGTTCATTTCTTATTCAACTAAAACAGATCGTTCAACAAATTCTCGTCTACTATTTCAGGCAGGGTCACCCGCAAATCGGGACTTCTCCTCATTTCTCTTTTTATGGCATTTAAGGCTTCGGTGTTACGGGCCCAGCTCCTCCGGGCAATGCCATTATTTACATCAAAGAATAGCATATTCCTAAGATTTTCAGAAGCTTGTTTACTGCCGTCAAGTAACATACCAAATCCTCCGTTGATCACTTCTCCCCACCCAACACCTCCACCATTGTGAATAGATACCCAGGTAGCACCTCTGAAACTATCGCCAATTACATTGTGTATAGCCATATCTGCGGTGAACTGACTTCCGTCATATATATTACTGGTTTCCCGAAAGGGAGAGTCTGTTCCACTGACATCGTGATGGTCCCTGCCCAGCACCACCGGCGCGGAAATTTCTCCTGCTTTGATAGCCCGGTTGAATGCTTCAGCTATCTTTATTCTACCCTCGGCATCAGCGTAGAGGATACGGGCCTGTGAACCTACTACTAACTTGTTCTCATGGGCATCTTCAATCCACGTAATATTATCTTGCATCTGTTGGCGAATCTCTTCTGCTGCTTCGCTTTTTAACTTTGTTAATACCTCAAGTGCAATGGCATCAGTTTTACTGAGATCGTCCGGGTTGCCTGAAGTGCATACCCATCTAAACGGTCCAAATCCGTAGTCAAAGCACATAGGGCCCAATATATCCTGAACATAGGACGGATATCTGAAACCATCTCCATCCTCGTTCATTATTTCGGCACCGGCCCTTGAAGATTCCAGAAGAAAGGCATTGCCGTAGTCAAAAAAGTAAGTACCGCGTGCCGCGTGTTTATTTATGGCATTAACCTGTTTTCGAAGTGATTCGCGAACCTTTTCCTTAAACTTTTCCGGATCGGTTGCCATCATATCATTCGATTCTTCGAATGTCAGGCCTGCCGGGTAATATCCTCCTGCCCATGGATTGTGTAATGAAGTCTGGTCGGATCCTAAATGGATAAAGACCGACTCATTGTAAAAACATTCCCAGACATCAACTACATTCCCGATATACCCAATTGAAACAGTTTCTTTTTGGGAAATTGCTTTTTTAGTTCTTTCCAACAGCTCGTCCAGGGTAAAGGTCAGTACATCTACCCAACCCTGCTGATATCGCTTTTCAGCTGCTTGCTGATTCACTTCGGCACAAACCGTGATACAGCCTGCAATATTGCCAGCCTTTGGTTGAGCTCCGCTCATTCCTCCCATGCCTGATGTAAGGAATACCTTGCCCGGAGAGGCCTCAGCTGGTTTTAATACCTTGCGAAAGGCATTCATTACGGTTATGGTTGTCCCGTGAACAATACCCTGCGGACCTATGTACATAAAAGAACCAGCTGTCATTTGCCCGTATTGGGTAACGCCAAGGGCATTGTATTTTTCCCAGTCGTCCTGACTGGAATAATTTGGAATCATCATCCCATTAGTCACCACTACCCGCGGGGCATTTTTCGACGACGGAAATAATCCCATAGGATGCCCGGAATACATATGAAGCGTCTGGTCTTCCTTCATTTGAGACAGATATTTCATTGCGAGCAGATACTGTGCCCAATTTTGAAAGACTGCTCCGTTACCGCCATAAGTGATCAATTCCTCCGGATGTTGAGCGACTTTCGGATCCAAATTATTCTGGATCATCAACATGATTGCTGCGGCAGCCGGGGATTTGGCTGGGTACTCCGAAATATCGCGTGCGTACATCTCGTATTCCGGTTTAAATCGATACATATAAATTCTGCCAAAGGTCTCCAGTTCTTCAGCAAATTCCCTCGACAATTCTAAGTGCCACTTTTTGGGAAAATATCGCAAAGCATTTTGCACCGCCAGAACTTTTTCCCTCCGATTAAGGATATCCTTTCGCCTCGGCGCCCTGCTAACTGCAACGGAAGGCCTTCTTTTAGCTGGTAATTCATCCGGGATGCCTTTTTCGATCTGCTCCTTAAATTCTAATTGCCGACTAGTAGGGTTCATGCCGTAATATTATTGTGTTTATCATATACAAGCTGACCTTTTTTCCATACCATGCACGGTTTTAAATTACCCTGGTGGTAAAGGATTTCATTGTAATGATCGGTGTGAAAAACGGCAAGATCGGCCAGGGAATCCACACTCAGGGTGCCTCGGTCATCTAAGTTTAAGGCTGCTGCTGCCCGGAAAGTAATACCGGCCAATACTTCGGCATTACTGAGCTTCTCGATCGCGCCGAGAATCGCTGATTGGGTAAGCAGGTCACCCATTGGAGCCGAGCCGGGATTGTGATCACTGGCTATGGCCAGCGCACCACCGGCATCCAGGATTTTTCTGGCAGGTGTAAACGGGCATCCCAATCCGAGGGAAGCTCCCGGTAATGCAGTACTTATAACAGAGCTGCCCGCCAGTATTTTTATTTCTCGATCCGTACTTGCCTCCAGATGATCGGCGCTCAATGCTCCCAGGGCAACCGCTACTTCGCTTCCGCCTGTGGAGAATTGATCGGCGTGTATGGTAAGTTCAAAGCCCATGCGCTGCGCTTCGCGTAAATAAGACATGGCTTCTAAAACACTAAAAGCGCTTTCTTCAATAAATATATCTACACGGGAAGACAACTTTTCCTCGATTAGCCTTGGAAATAATTCCCGGCTGATTAGTTTGAGATACTCTTCAGAACTACCCTTAAAGTCTTTTGGAGGAATATGAGCTGCCAAACAGGTGGCTATAAGATCTGTAGAAATTTGTTCGTTGGCTTCGCTTATTGCCCTTAGCATTTTGAGTTCTTCATCAACAGACAGGCCATACCCGCTTTTAACTTCAATGGTAGTAGTTCCGTTCTTCAAGTGTAATTTAGACCTTTTTACGATACCCTTGATAAGTTCCTGAATTGAAGCCTCCCTGGTTTTCGAAACCGTGTCCCAAATACCGCCTCCTTCCCTGGCGATTTCAAGATAAGATTTACCAGCGTTACGCTTGGCATAGTCCCTGGCTCTCGATCCACCAAAACAAATATGCGTATGTGCATCGAT
>JBPCUI010000324.1:0-9241 GCA_051011235.1 Flavobacteriaceae bacterium | reverse complement strand
ATCGGGGTATACGCCATTTGCATTAAGCCAGAAGTGTGCACCATACGCTCCGTCTGAATTTTTGGTAGGAGTTGTAATATAATCAATCCATTCAGCTTCGAAGATTTGTTCGCCCTGCCAATTACCTCTGTTGAGATATAATGTCCCAAATTTGGCCCAGTCGGCAGTACTTGCCCAACCATAAGAGGAACCAACAAAATAGCCCGCCATATCCGTTTCGAGAAACATAGAATTCATACCTATACGATCTATGAGTTCTTTATAGGGAAAATTGAGATAGTCCTGATAGGTATCCTCAAGTTCTCTTAGCATCCTCGAGAGCAAATTTGAGGTTCCCGATGAGTAATTCCAGATTTCTCCAGGTTCTTCCAAAAGTTCTTTTCCCGCCTGGACTTCACCCATATTAGCCTCCATGAATAACATGCGTGTAACATCGGAAATAGTTGTGTAGTCCTCATCCCATTCCAGGCTACTTTGCATCCTGAGGAGATCATTATAGGTAATATTACTCCGCTCATCGGATTCCCAACCCTTCCAACCGGCAGGGCTATACAAATCGATCCGTTGTTGACTCACCATAATCCCGTAGAGTGTTGCCAAGATACTTTTTGTCATAGACCAACCGAGTATAATGGTATTTCTGTCAAACCCCTGGGCATATTTCTCTGCTATCATTCGGTTTTTATACAGGACCATCACGGTTCGGGTGCGCTGTACCTCGGGCTCTGAAAAAGCATTATCAATGGCTTTTTGCAGACCTGGATAATCAATTCGGCCAAAAATAGTATCCTCAGGAGCTCCATTACCATATGGGAACGGCGTTGAAGTATAGGTTGTATTCCGTATCGGAATGGTGAATTTATCAAGGATTGGATTTTTGTCGTTTAGCAATACAGAGCCAAGGCCTTCGCGGAAAACCGCTCTTCTCTTCATCAGACCAAAAACACTTGAAGTTGCAGATTGCTCCGCTGCATTCAGATTAGTTTCAGCCAATTTAATCAGTGGCACACGATGGTCATGATTGTTCACCGACTTAGCCGTTCGATTGGCTATAAATACGGTGGAAGCCATATTTTTTGCCGCATACCCGGATATTATATTAAGCTTAGGATATTGGTATATTACAGTAATTACCAGAATTACTGTCAAAATTAATGCGCCCCGTTTTAAGTATTTCATCTGCTCTATTTAATAATCTTGGTTCAATATAAAAAATTGAATTAATTTGTGGTATGCTATACCGCCACAAACCTGGCTCTTATTTTGTCCTTATTTTTCTAACCACGCTGATTGCGGGAAGCTGTTCGGCCCCAACAGCCAAAAATGAACAGGCCCTGTATTCTACACATTGCGGAAGTTGTCACCTTTCACCTAATATTGAAGACCTGCCCAAAGGTATCTGGAGCAATAATATTCTGCCCGATATGGCAGCGCGCATGGGTATTCGGGAAAATGGCTATAATCCATTAAAGGGGTTTTCCTTTGATGAGATGGAGGCTGCCATCAAAACGGAGATATATTCACCTACACCTTCAATAACCGAAGAGGATTGGATTCGTCTTCGGGAATACATTCTAATGAAGGCACCTGATTCTTTATCTCAACCCCCGGCACCAGCGTATACTTCACTATCCGATTTTGTAGAGAAGCCAATGGCCTTGGATAGTATTCAAGGTTCTAAAAACATTACCTACCTCAATTATCGCGAAGAAACTAACAACTTGATCACAGCCGATCTTCGGGGCGATGTTTTACAATATGATTTCAACTCAAATACGGGACAGCACCTGGGTAATTTCATTAATCCGGTGATTGGATATTCTGAAACTCCATTAGGCACCTATGTTACCAGTATAGGGCAATTGAGCCCGACACAAATACCGACAGGGAGGCTGTATCTAAAAGGAGATGATAGCTTTAAGCCAGTTGCGGGGTTCTTACACCGGCCTGTACATATGTTGGTGGAGGATTTGGATAAGGACGGAGATGAGGAGGTCGTTGTAAGCGAATTTGGCGATTTGGTAGGACAATTGTCGCTTCTTGTAAAAAAAGAAGGCCAGGAATTTAATAAACAGATATTATTAAACCAGCCTGGGAGCATCAGGGTTATATCGAGGGACATGAACGGAGATGAACGAACAGACCTGGTGGTTTTAACAGCACAGGGCGATGAAGGCATAATAATTTTATATCAGGAAGCACCGCTTCAATTTCGCGCAGAGCGTGTGCTTAGGTTTAGTCCAGTGTACGGAACAAGTTGGTTTGATCTTATGGATTACGATGGCGACGGTGACGAGGACATTATAACCGTAAACGGGGATAATGCAGATAAATCTTATGTACATAAACCCTATCACGGGTTTCGCATTCATTTGAACAAGGGACAAAATAAGTTTGAAGAAGCCTTTTTTTATCCTCTACACGGAGCTACACGGGTATTGGGAAGAGATTTTGATCAGGATGGGGATATGGATTTTTGTCTCGTGGCCACATTCCCGGATTATGATAAAAAGCCCTATTTGCCTTTTGTTTACCTAAAAAATGAGAATTCAACTGAATTTAAATTTAGTTCACAGATACTTCAAAGACCCTCTTTGGGCAGATGGTTGCTCTTAGAAGCGGGTGATATCGATAAGGACGGAGATGAAGATGTAGTACTAAGTTCGTTCAACTATGTGTTTACCCCTGTTCCAGATAGCCTCAACCGGGCTTGGAATCAAGATGGGACAGATTTGTTGATTCTGGAAAACAAATTGACCGAAAATGAATAAGCAGTTTCTATTCATAAGCAGATTATCCATTCTTCTAATGTCGATTGTTTCCTGTACGAATGCACAAAAGATTAAGGACAAGCCGATTGTTTTTGATGAGCATCGGATACAGCTGACATTGGAGTATTTAGCTGATAGATATGATATGCAACAGAGCGATGCGACTATTGAACCAAAGATGGTGGTATTGCATTGGACCGTATTTCCCACTTTTGAGGAAGCTTTTGAAGCTTTCCGGGAGCCCAACTTACCGAATTATAGACCTGATATTGAGGGGATTAGCGGATTGAATGTTTCGTCTCATTTTATGGTAGACAGGGATGGGTCGATATACAGACTGATGCCTGAAACCTTCATGGCGAGGCACATCATTGGGTTGAATCACTGTGCTATTGGAATAGAAAATGTGGGCGGTACTGATGAAAATCCACTCACCCAGGCCCAAAAGGAAGCGAACATTTGGCTCGTAGATTATTTAGCTCTAAAGTATCCCATCGAATACTTGATAGGGCACTATGAATACACTAATTTCGAAGGGCATGAATTGTGGCTTGAAAAAGATGCCAATTATCGGACAGAGAAAACGGATCCTGGGCCTCATTTTATGGCCGGCGTGCGCCGGGCAACCCGAGATCATGGATTTAAACCTATACCTGAAAAAAAAGAATAAATGAAATACCTGAGTTATCTTATTTTGCTGCTTCTGCTATTTGGAAGCACAGCCAATTGCCAGGAGCAAGATATTACGGAGATTCTTTATACAACGTATGACGACTTTAAGGAAAACAGCCTTACAAATAGGAGAATAAAACATGCGGATCTGGAACCACTTATTGAAAAATACAGAAAGAATCTTAAGTTTTCTGTCAAAAAAGTAGGCGCATCCATTGAGGGAAGGGATCTCTCTTTGATCAGCATTGGTAATGGAAGTACTGATGTATTTCTCTGGTCGCAAATGCACGGTAATGAGCCAACGGCTACACAGGCGATATTTGATATTCTAAATTTTCTCGACAGCAAATCCCACACTGCTGAAAAAAGAGATATTTTCAGGAATTTGAGAATTCATTTTCTTCCGATGCTGAACCCGGATGGAGCCGAGATCTATCGAAGGCGAAATGCACTTGGCATCGACATTAACCGCGACGCTTTACGTTTACAGTCCCCTGAAGGACAAACCTTGAAAAGAGTTCGCGATAGCCTTGAGGCTGATTTTGGTTTTAACCTCCATGATCAGAGTACGTATTACAATGCCGAGCGCACAGCAAAACCCGCCACTATTTCTTATTTGGCTCCGGCTTACAATTATGAAAAAGACATCAATGATGTTCGGGGTAATGCCATGAAAATTATTGGATTTATGAATCGGATTATTCAAAAATACGCCCCGGGGCAGGTGGGAAAGTATAACGATGATTTTGAACCAAGGGCATTTGGAGATAATATTCAGAAATGGGGCACAAGTACGATTTTGATCGAATCCGGTGGATTTGCAGATGATGCGGAGAAACAAGAAATACGAAAATTGAATTACGTTTCCATATTGTCGGCTATTCAGACCATTGCCCAAGGCACCTATGATACAATATCCCTGGACGAGTACTGGGAGATTCCTGAAAATGACCGTAAGTTGTTCGATCTTAAAATAGAGCAGATAACTTAT
The DNA here is from genome assembly GCA_051011235.1 of Flavobacteriaceae bacterium. Lineage (GTDB taxonomy): Bacteria > Bacteroidota > Bacteroidia > Flavobacteriales > Flavobacteriaceae > JAHEJJ01. Next base: position 4,807 of record JBPCUI010000324.1, on the reverse strand, counting down.
AAATTATTGGGCAAAAACTATGTTTTGGATCTTGGAATCCACAGGCTGGAGATCGACGACGAGGAGCATAGAGATTTTTGGTATAAAAGTCAGATTTCAGACCAGGGTGACCTTTCCACTTATTATGGTTACGAAACTTTTAACGCCGAAGGTTATACGGTCCGGGAAGGCATGGTATATCACGAAGTCCTTGATTCCCTTTCAGATCTGAATGAAGCCAGCGCACTCAATTTACTCGATGAAGGCTATGTATATGTTCGGGTTAAGGACTTGCCCAAAGATCTGGTCAGTTCACCTTTCCCTGTAAACCTGGTCTCAGAAAATTATCAAAAACCCGATTTAAGATTGGGAGTAGGGGTGAATCCCAGCTTTTTTTTGGCAAAAGATGATAAAATCTACTATGCCGTAGTAAACGGATTTTTAATAGATCTGGGCAGTACGGAGGAACACGGATGCAAGAACGGTTTGCTACTGCGTTAGATCTCGCATGCCATTAATATTCAATGGGGAAAATATTATTGTAGACTGCGTTTTGTTAATTTGAAGTTAAGCTTAATGCAGCTGCGCTGACCCCAATATCCCGATATCCCGATAGTTATCGGGAGGGAGGTAGACACGCTAGTATCAGGCACTAGTGCCGCAAGGCTTGAGAGTTCGAGTCTCTCCACCTGTACTTTCTAAAGAACTCTCATAATGTTTGGGAGTTCTTTTATTCTCATTTCTTTCCTTTGCTTTTATGCAATTCTTGGTGCTGGGGCTAACGCCTCCTCCCCGTAAATCTCAAATTAGGCATTGGGAATGCAATAAGCTTGCATCCAAAAAAAAACGCCTCGTTAGAGGCGTTTTGTGAGAACAATATGTGGTATCCTTAGACTGAAATTTTAAGGAATTAATACCCAATATTTAAGGACCGCTCTACTCCGTATGTCAACAAAAGAACTAACATGGTAAGACAAGTCAATACAATTGAAGAGAATACTGAAAGCACCAGGCTTTTATACCATCTGGAAAAAGGTCCTATCGCACTCTGACGAATAATTTCATTAATAACATCCATAGCATATTTTTTTGCGTTAAACATTCTTTTTCAGTTTTTAGGATGTGTCAAGTTGCAAGTGATGATTTTGTTTAGATAGAACAACTATCGATTGGAAAACCCTACTTGAGAATAGTTTAAAACAAAAAAAAGAGAACCACTACGGCTCTCTTATATAAGTATATGTTGCGCATTTATTTATTCACAGCCACCGCTAAACTCTGTGGCGTCAAATTGGGTTTGAACGGCCCCCTGCCTGTCTCCATCAACAACCTGGATAGCCAGATTGTTCTCGCCACTACCGTCTCGTTTTGGGGTACAATACTCAAATAGATAAAAGCTGTTTGCCTGTTGTGAAACTTTTTGAGAAATATCATTAAATACGGCCTCCAGTTCGGCCTCATTACCTGCAAATGCACTAAAAGTTTTGCCAATCGCTGTAAGGATCTCCGTTTCGATCTCTGCTCCAAGGCCAATACTGTAAAATGAGATATTGCGGTTTGCTCCCTCTACGGATTCGAGGGCTTGCTGTTCAGAGAAACGAGACGCCTGGTCTGTCCCATCTGTAAAAATTACGATAGATGCTGCGCCAATAATGTTATTTTCAAGATTCAGGGCCAGTAGGTCTTCTGAAAGATCTGTAGCCTTGATCACCGCTCCGTAAAGATCTGTAGAAGGGTCATTACTTATCCCCGGACTAATGCCTTCAATGGCTGTTACAAGATCGGGAGAAGAAGGTGTTAATTCCTGTAGTAGGTGCAATTCATTTTCGCCGTCAAACCAATAGATAGCCATTTGGAATGATGTTGATTGTTCTTCCGGCATCACATTGTTGACAAAGCTTATGGAGGCCGATTTCAATTCTTCGAGGCTGTTGCTCAGTACACTATTGCTCAGGTCGAGCACGAGCAGCGTATTATTTGCGAAAATCTGAGATTTGGGTGATATCCTTGCTTGCGATTCGGATGCGGATATTGTGTTGAAACATTCGTCGTTCCTTCCTTGTTCATACACCTTGAATTGTTCTGCGTTTAAACCTGGAACAGGATTCCCGCCGGTGTCGGTTACCTTAAAAAATACAGAAACTTTACCCGGTAAGGTGGTAAATTGATCCTGAATTGAAAGTAGCAACTGATTTTCTCCAAAGCCCAGGCAATCATCTGCGGGTACGCCCAATCCCAATTCACTTTGGTTGAGGTCAAAATTTACATCGTCATCCGCATTGCCACAGGAGACCATTGAGAATATTGCAAAGTAAAGGCAGGCTAAAATGTGTGGTGATTTCATTTCCATCAGATTTAAGGTTCTGGAGAAAGAACGAAACTTTGTTTTGAAAAGTATATTGATCCTTGACTAAGCGGTGTATTCGAAAAGGAATACTCAGTTTTAAACCCCGCCTATACTAGTTAATAATAAGACCTACTAAACTGGGAATAAACAATTTACCACTAAGCCAGTTTGAACAAAATATGCCTCGGTCAGATAGAATGCATTTTAACATTTAACGAATTGTTAAATGGCGATAAAAAGCCTTATTTTTTGATACCTTTAAGGAATACTCTTAAAAAATTAAAAACAACTCAATATGCCAACGTATCAATTAAAAGTAAACGGTATTTCTCATTCCGTTGATGTAAGCGAAGATACCCCTCTTCTTTGGGTACTAAGAGATCACATAGACCTTGTTGGAACTAAATACGGTTGTGGTGTTTCACTATGTGGATCCTGCACTGTACATATGGATGGCGATGCGGTTCGCAGTTGTGGTATTACCGTAGGTCATGCCGAAGGAAAATCAATTACCACCATAGAGGGTCTCTCAGAAGACAACTCGCATCCTTTACAGGAAGCCTGGAAGGAAGTAGATGTCCCGCAATGCGGGTATTGCCAGGCGGGACAAATTATGACCGCAGCGGCCTTTTTAGAAAAGAACCCTAATCCTACCGAGGAAGAGATCAAAGACGCTATGCACGGCAACATCTGCCGTTGTGCATCTTATAACCGCATCTACCGAGCGGTGGAAATTGCAGCAAACAAAATGGACTAACCGATTAAAATTAAAAAAATGGCAACTCAAAATACATCAATAACATTCAGCAGAAGGGCATTTATGAGAACCAGTTCACTGGCTGGTGGTGGTATGCTTATCGGTTTTAATCTTTTTACAGCCTGTAAACCAAAAGCTGCCCCTCCGGTTGATCTGTCTCAATTGAATTACAACGATTTTAATGCGTTTATCGAAATAGCCGATAATGGTTCGGTAACTATTTACTCGCCTAATCCAGAGATAGGCCAGGGAATAAAAACATCGATGCCAATGATCATAGCAGAAGAGTTGGACGTAAACTGGGACAATGTTTATGTAAAACAGGGAGTTTTGGATACTGAGAATTACACCCGACAGGTTGCAGGCGGTAGTCAGTCTATACGCCATGGCTGGGATGCTTTGAGGCAAACCGGCGCAACTGCCCGTCAAATGCTAATAAATGCAGCGGCTGCCAGATGGGGTGTTGATGCGTCTGAATGCATAGCCAGTGATGGCGTAATTACGAATAGCAAGGGTGAGACTCTTGGATACGGGGAGGTGGTTAAAGAGGCAGCTGCCCTGGAAATCCCTGAAGATGTTCAATTGAAAGACCCTAAAGATTACAAGATAATTGGGACGGACAAAGGGAATGTAGACATTGATGAGATCATCAGTGGGAAACCGCTCTATGGTCTTGATTATAAGGTTGATGGTATGGTTTATGCATGTGTTGTACGGCCACCTGCATTCGGTAAGAAACTTGTGTCTTTCGATGATTCTGAAGCCCGTTCTATGCCGGGGGTGATCGATGTCATAAAAATTGGTAAGAAGGCGCGTAAACTAATTGAAGAAGAACCCGGAATGGGTAATATATTAAGTCAGAGTGACAAGGTTGTGGTTATAGCCGAGACCACCTGGCAGGCGATGAAAGCCAAGGATTCTATTAAGGCCGAATGGGAGGATGACAGCAGCATGGAAAGCACTGAAGAACACAACAAAATACTTGTAGACCTGTTGGATGGAAATAAGTTTGAAACGCTTCGTTCTGACGGAAATATTAATAAAGGATTTGCCGAGGCAGATGACATAATTGAACGCACTTATGAATCGCCGTTCCTACCACATAACTGCCTGGAACCGATGAATTTCTTTGCCAATGTCACGGACGAGAAAGTGCATTTGGTTGGCCCCATTCAAACTCCTGAATGGAAGGCGGGGATGGTATCCAAAATGCTCGGACGCGAACCGACGGACATTCGCTTGGAAATGACAAGGATGGGCGGAGGATTTGGCAGAAGGCTTTACGGAGATTTTGTGATGGAAGCCGCAGAGATTGCCGATGAGATCAGAAAACCGGTAAAAGTTGTATATACCCGGGAAGATGATATGAACGACGGTATCTATCGTATGGCCATCAAATACAGGATCAAAGCAGGGATTAAGGACGGGAAGATTACGGCCTACCACTTAAAAGAAGCTGCAGTCAATTCGAATATGTACGGACTAATACCCAATTTCTTCCCGGCGGGAGCGATTGACAATTACCAGGTAGATGTGGCCAGCTATAAGAGTAATATAACAACCGGAGCCTGGCGGGCTCCTTATACCAATTTCCTCGCATTTGCCGAGCAGAGCTTTTTTGATGAGCTGGCAGAGATTATGGAAGTAGATAGGGTTCAATTACGTCTGGATCTGTTACAAAATGTAAAGGGTACCACGGATGAGCGTATCCAGTATTCACCCGA
>JBPCUI010000323.1:0-4912 GCA_051011235.1 Flavobacteriaceae bacterium | reverse complement strand
GCCTGGTAGCTATCCTGGGAGGTCAGGAGACCATTCGCGACTTTATCGCTTTTCCCAAAAACAACAGTGGCCGGGACGTTATGATCGACGCACCTTCTACCCTGGATGAAGAACAACTTAGTGAACTACATATTAAACTGGATTTGTCCAGTTAATTCATCTCTCAACTACCCGTGTGATTTTTAATACCTTTAAAGTTGAATGACCGACCAGATCAAAAGACTTTTCAAACGATTTCTGCGCTGGAGATATAAAAATATCTCCAATAAGACTTTTACTCAAATACTCAGTGTGGTCGTTGGGTTTTTAGCTGGCCTGGCTGCCGTCACTTTAAAGAACCTTACCTATTTTATTGAGTCTTCCTTGGAGCAGGGTATCATTTTTTCTGATTATCAGCTCTATTTTATCATTCCAATCATCGGACTTACGCTTGTATTTCTCTATGTAAAATACGGTCATCGGGAAAAACTGGAACACGGCATATCTTCTGTTCTGTTTTCTCTCTCAAAGAAGAAAGGACTACTTAGTGTAAAACAAATATATACCCCGCTAATTACGGCTCCGTTAACAGTTGGTTTTGGGGGTTCTGTAGGGTTGTTGGGGCCTGCTGTTGCTTCCGGGGCGGCGATAAGTTCCAATTTTGGCAGGCTTTTTCACATTAACGCCAAAACGCGTTCATTGTTAATTGCATGTGCCTCTGCAGGTGCTATAGCTTCAATCTTCCAATCTCCAATTGCGGCCATTATTTTCGCAGTGGAAGTTTTTAGCCTGGATCTGACCATGATTTCCGTGCTGCCACTGCTTTTAGCTTCCATATCCGGGGTCTTGACTTCTTATTTCTTCCTGGGTGATGAGACTCTTTTTAATTTCGCCATAAGCGAAAAATTTGAGGTCAGCGATACCCTCTTCTATGTATTGCTTGGCGCAGGAACAGCTGTCGCATCCATCTATTTTACCAAAATGTACTTTAGCATTCTAAAGTTTTTTGAAAATTTCCCAAGTCCCAAATACAAATTACTGGTGGGAGGTCTGGCCATAGGAGCAATGCTCTACTTTGTACCTCCTCTATATGGTGAAGGATTTGGATTTATTAATAGCTTGTTAGACGGAGAACATATTGAGGCTCTCGGGGCTACACCTTTCGACCTCTACACAGAGAATATTTGGGTAGTAATAGCACTACTCTTCGGTATTACCATATTCAAGGCGGTGGCCATGACCACTACATTTGCAGCCGGTGGCGGGGGTGGAATATTTATCCCTACCATGGTAATGGGCAGTGCGCTGGGAAACTTGTTGGCAAAAGTTATCAATAATTCCGGTCTTGGTTTTTATGTAAGCGAAAGTAATTTCACACTTATTGGTATGGCCGGTCTGATTGCCGGAGTAATCCACGCCCCGCTAACTGCCATCTTTCTCATTGCAGAGATTACACGTGGTTATGAGCTGTTTGTGCCATTGATGATTACCGCTTCCATTTCATATTTGATTACGAAGAACGCGATCAGTTACAGTATTTACACCCGTGAATTGGCCGAAAGGGGCGCCTTGATAACACATAATAAGGATAAGTCCGTATTAGCAATAATGAACCTTGATGATGTTATAGAAAAAGGATTTATTACCATTAGCAGGGAAATGACGCTAGGTGAAATGCTTCACAATTCTGTTGCCAAATCGAAGAGGAATATTTTTCCTGTAATAGACAGTGAAAAGGCCCTGGCAGGAATTGTAATTCTGGATGATATTCGTGAATTTATGTTCGATGCGAATATGCACGATAAAATTCAGGTGGAATCATTTATGCAACAAGCCCCGGAAAATATATTCCACGGATCGGACAGTATGCAGGATATCATGAATAAATTCAACCGAAGCGGGGCGTGGAATCTGCCTGTTATTAAAGACGGTAAGTATTTGGGTTTTGTTTCAAAATCCAAATTGATGACGGCTTACAGGACAGAGCTAATTAATTTTACCAAAGAAGATGAAGACTAGGATCAAGTATTTTATTCTCTTGGTGACCCTCCTGTCCATTGCGGCAATTATATATGGTTTTTATACGCTGGAAGATCAACCCTTATCGGCCAATAAATTCATTGGATTTGGTACTGTGGGATTATTTCTGGTAGCGATGCCGCTGTTCCTTTTTACGGCCGCTAAAGGCAAAAAAGTAAAGGACTATATGCTTACAGATGAAAACATTAAGAAAATGAGGGGGTCTCAGGACAAAAACCCTGACAATCAGTAATTTTTTACTTTTTTACTAAAACGATATGAATTAAATCTCATACCTTCGTTTTAATAATTATTGTTTATTTAATTCATTTATTAATGACTGGTACCGTAAAATTTTTCAATGAATCCAAAGGTTATGGGTTTATTACTAACGACGAAACAGGAAAAGACATCTTTGTTCATGTGACGGCTCTTGACGGGCTGGATCTGAAGGAAGGAAACAAAGTAGAATACCAAGAAGAAGAAGGTAGAAAAGGGATGGTTGCAGCACAAGTGCAAGTTATCGGCTAAGAATATTTTATTTTGAGTATGCTCAAAACCCTGATCAATGGATCGGGGTTTTTTATTTTGATAAACCTTGAAGTATATATTGCTAATTCAAATTTCTTTTCTCAATAAAGAATCGTTTTAGAAGTTCCGCTGCCTCTCCTTCCATAATACCGCCCACGATTTCCGTTTTAGGGTGTAGTTGCCCGCCCATTGCACTAAATCCTCGTTTGGGGTCATAAGCCCCGAATACAATTTTTGGTATTTGACTCCAGTACAATGCACCTGCACACATCTGGCAAGGCTCCAAGGTTACGTATAAGGTGCATTGATGAAGGTATTTACCTCCAAGAAAATTAGCAGCTGCGGTGATAGCCTGCATTTCCGCATGCGCAGTTACATCGTGCAATTGCTCGGTTAAGTTATGTGCCCTGGCAATGATACGGTCCTGCACCACTACAAGAGCTCCAATGGGAACTTCGCCTTTTTCAAAGGCCGTTTCGGCTTCCTGCAGGGCCTTTTTCATAAAATAAGAGTCGTCTAACTGGAATTCCATGAGTCAAAAATACGATAATAGCCCCATTGACAGAGGCTGCCATAATATCAAATTGATTTAACTTTGTCCGAAGTATCGCAATAACTCAAAACTGGCCGGGATTGAATCCGTATCGGCAAGCGACATTAGTAATATGGGATTTCTACATAGAGTTGTTTTTTTTGTTTTCACTATTGTTCTCCTTTTTAGTCCGGCTTCGGCAAAAGCTCAAGACAGTATTCCTCCGGCTGTATCCGTAGACACCACACTGATGGACACCCTTGTTCCCTCTACAGTGGATACGATTGTTATCAGGGAGGTGCAAAACAAAATAAAAATTATTCCAAGGGGTGTGAATCTCGCTAATCCGGTAATCACATTCAGCGGGATTGACCCCTTTACCCGTGTTCCTAAAAAGTTTGTCGTACCCTCTTTCTGGCAAAAAATCAATCGTCTCAGTTTCATACTTAACGAGGTGGCCTTTATCAATTGGAATGCCGGTGGTGATAATTCAATATCGGCATTGGGAAAACTCGATTTTGAAAGAAACTATAAATTCAGATATATCAATTGGGACAATGTGATGGCCTTGCGATATGGGTGGAATTCACAGGAAGGAAGGGAAGTGAGGAAGACGGAAGATGCCATAAGGCTTCGCTCCACATTTGGCATTAGACGAGACACGCTCAGTCCATGGTATTATTCTGTGAAAGGGAAGTTTAACACCCAGTTTACAGACGGATTTAAATATCCAGACCGTTCTACACCGATTTCTCGTTTTATGGCACCCGGATACCTCTTTCTCGGTGCTGGAGTGTCCTTCATTCCCGAAGGAAAAAATTTTGATGTTTATATATCTCCTGCTTCTTTTAAAACAACTTTTGTCCTGGATGAAGAACTTGCCAATAGTGGTGCTTTTGGTGTAAAAAAGGCGATTTTAGACCCGGATGGTAATGTGGTTGTTGCTGGAGAACAAACCTTTTCCGAGTTCGGTGTACTTATAACAAACTATTGGGAAAAAGAAATATTAAAGAATGTTATTTTAACACATGCTTTGAGTCTCTACACAGACTACCTGAAGTCTTTTGGAAATATAGACGTGGATTGGGAGCTCAACTTCAGATTCACCGTTAATGATTTTATTGAGGCAACTTTTGGCACCCATATCATTTACGATGATGATATCAAATTTGATCGCGTTGTGGCGGATGACGGTACTGTGGTAAATCCCGGTGGCGCCAGAGTACAATTCAAACAAATTCTGGGCATAGGGCTCATTTACGATTTTTAAAGTTGCTTTCCGGTGATCTTCGAGTGAATGTGAACAGCCAGACCATCAGACAAGCTCGCCACATAAGAGCTTGCATTTAAAAGTAACTCGTAATGTGAACCGTTTGTTTTATGGTATTCAGCTGGCAAACTTTGTATCATTAGCCCATCGTAATTCGAAGCTTTCTTTTCTTTGGAACGTATCAAAGCTCCGCAGTAAACTTCCAATATGTCCGATAAGATCTTATATCCTGCTATCTCTTTTTCCAACACTTCCTGGGAGCGGTAGATACGGTTTACACTCAAACTAATGATGTCTTCGATCTGAGCCTTGTAGAGGCTTTGATCCAGGAGGGCAACATTTAGATCGCCATTGAGAATACTGTCTTCCTGTTCCAAAAAGATCCGTGCCGCATCAGAGATCAGCGTACTGATAGCCAGTGCCCTGAGATAACTCAAGCGGTCTTGCATTAAAGCCAGCCCGTTGTATTTCTTAGTATTGATCTTATCCTTAACCAATTTTATAAGGTATTCCAGGGCGTAGTCTTCCGGGATCAGGCCCAGGTTTATCCCATCTTCAAAATCGATGATCGTATAACAAAT
>JBPCUI010000322.1:0-4632 GCA_051011235.1 Flavobacteriaceae bacterium | reverse complement strand
GCGCAATATCCTTCCTGCCATGATATTTTTCATGAACAAAGATTCCTGAAGCATTTCCAGGTCCACTGTTCATGTATTTATAACTGCACCATGCGGCAAAATCTACTCCCCACTTGTGCAGATCCAGTTCTACATTGCCAACCGCATGTGCAAGATCCCAACCCACTGTGACTCCCTGGTCCTTTGCAGCTCTGGTGATCTCTTGCATTTCAAATACCTGGCCGTTGTAATAATTAACTCCCCCGAGTAGAACAAGTGCCAGTTCTTCACCAATTTCATCAATTTTCTTTACAATGTCCGCAGTGTGCCAAAAGTGGTCTCCCTCTCTCTTTTTTAGCTCCACTATTGTCTTATCCGGTTCCAGACCGTGAAATCTAACCTGGCTATTTATCATGTATTGGTCTGATGGGAAAGCCTTCTCTTCAACTAATATTTTATAACGCCGGGTGGTAGGTTGATAGAACGACACCATTAAAAGGTGGAGATTCACCGTAAGGCTATTCATAACCGATATTTCCGTGGGCTTTGCCCCTACCACGCCGGCAAGTGGCTTTACCAGTCGTTCGTGATAATCCCACCAGGGTTTCTTTGCATAAAAATGCCCCTCGACGGCCAAATCCCGCCAGTCTGCCATGACTTCTTCAACAAAAGCCTGTGTTCGCTTTGGTTGAAGCCCCAGGGAATTTCCGGTGAAATATATAACCGGTTTCCCGTTGACCATAGGAAAATAGAATTCCTCGCGATAAGAGTGCAAAGGGTCTTTTTTATCTAATTCTCTGGCGAAGGAAAGATCATTTTCAAATGGCATAGGGAAAGTTTATTCAAAAATACAATACGGGTCCTAAAATATAGAAAGTTAGTCGTTTCAAGATCTTCTCATACGCATTTCTACGATATGCCTTTTAAACCCCACTTTCTCATAAGCCTTAAAAGCGGGAATATTCTCTTCATAGACCGTTAGACGAAGTTCCTGGAGTCCGTTGTTGGAGGCCCAGGATGAGAGCTTTTCAATAACCATTCTGTTCAGACCTTTACCCCTGAATTCGGGCAGCGTATACATAAAGCCGAGATAGGCATATTCCTCATGGTCCAGATAGTTTCTTGCTTTCCTGGCAAGTGCGTAGCCGGAGCTGACAATTTCACCCTCGTTCTCTACAACTACCACAGAAACGCAGGGATCATCTATCATGCTGGCCAGATCGTAGTATTGAACCGGATCCTTGCGAATACATTCATCAAAAGGCCTCTCCGCTCTGATCAGCTTTTGTTCAAATTCCAGGAGTGTTTCAAGGTCTTCTCGAATAGCTTCTCTTATCAGAAAATCGTCCATAAATTGCGGCTTTAGTACATGAACTAAGGTAGTGTAATAATCCCTATTTTTGCTTAAAGATCGGCATGCACTTTTTATCTGAATCCCTTGAAAGCTATATTGACAACCATTCACAAGGGGAACCTGAACTCCTGTGGGAACTCTCCCGTGAGACCCATCTGAAAGTGGTACAACCCAGAATGATTACAGGTCATTATCAGGGCAGGGTGCTGAGTTTGCTATCCAAATTAATCTGTCCTCAATACGTTTTAGAAATCGGAACCTATACAGGCTATTCGGCTCTTTGTCTTGCGGAGGGTCTCGGCACTAACGGGTACCTGCATACGATCGACATTAATGAGGAACTTCACGAAATGCAACGCAAATATTTCGACAAGAGTGCGTATGCAGAAAGGATCATTCAACATACGGGTAATGCGCTTGATATAATTCCCAAAATGGATCTTATATTCGATCTCGTCTTTATAGATGCTGAAAAAACGGAGTACCCAAAATACCTGAATCTGGTTCTGGATAAAATCAAAGTGGGCAGTGTTATCCTGTCGGATAATGTGCTCTGGTCCGGTAAAGTACTGGATAAGGCCCCTAAAAATGATAGGGCAACAATTGTTCTAAAGGAATACAACCAGTTACTTAAAGATCATCCACAATTGGAAACAGTAATACTACCGGTTAGGGATGGGCTGAGCCTGAGTAGGGTTCTATAAAACGGCCATAAATCTTGTAAAATAGGAATGCCAGCAATACACCCACGATTGTTCCTGTTATTATGTCGAAGGGATAATGGACTCCTACATAAATCCTGCTAAACGAAAAAATAAGCGGCCAGAGGTAAAATAACCAAGTCCATTTGATTTTCCTGCGTAAAAAAAGAACGACAAGGGTTGTGATTGAAAATGAGCTGGCTGCATGTCCGGAATAAAAACTAAAACTGCTTGGTTTCCTCAGTATTCTGATCAAATCCTTTAACTGATCGTTATTGTTCGGGCGAAGGCGTTCTACAAAATCCTTGGTTATATCTGTAAGCAATAGAACAAATAATAAAAGAACTAAAACGGTAAGAGATTTGTAGATACCTTCCTTTTTCGGGAAGGCTAACAAAATAAGTACAAAGAAAAGAATGAAAAGAGGTGTCCAGGATATAATCTCCGTTGCTACCGTCCAGAAAGTATCGTATTCTTCAATTCCCAGGTTGTTGAGATAAACAAAAATCTTTTTATCCCATTCCAACAATTTATTGAGCATTCAGCAATTATTTCCTCTTAATCGTACCAGTAACATCATCAACATTCTTTTTCACCTTATCAAATTCACTCTTGATATCCTCGGTAAAACTAGTATCGATTCCCTGCTTATCAGCGCTTTTCTTGATTTCCTGTTTAATGTCTTCAGTAGCGTCCTTTAATTGGCGCATACCCTTGCCCAGGTTTTTGGCTATACCGGGAATCTTATCGGCCCCAAATACCATTACCACAATGAACATGATAAAGAATATCTCTGCTCCACTAATAAATAGCACCACTAGACTATACATAAACACAAATATACTGCTAAAATCAAAAAGTCCCGATAAATACCGGGACTCTTCTATCCTGTCTTTATAACGTGTTATTTACCTTTAATATTCTCCTTAAACTTGTCGAAATCTGTTTTTTGCTCTTTCTTAGGCCAGGCGTTGTTACCGATGTTTATATCGGCAGTTTCAGATTTTGGATCCACGATTATCCCGACAATTTCCTTTTGAGATGAGACTACCCTTTTGACCTCATCGTCGTTCTTTCTCCAAATTTCAGGTGGATAGGTAATATTCTCCTTACTGCCATCGGCATATGTATATTCTACAATAAGCGGCATTGGGATCCCGCCCGGTTTGTCAAAAGTTACCTCATAAAAATATTTGGGCTCATCAACTTGTGCCCTCTCTTCTTCAGTCATATGATCCATCATATATTCCTTTAGCGGAATTGAAGTTTCTGAAGGAGCTTGCCCTATCGCGCTGGCATCTAAATTCTCACTACTTTCATCTAAGAGATAGACGAGTGGAGGAAGATCTGCTTCCGTAAGATTTCTGGCGGCCATATATTCTTCGAGTTTTTTAGAAGGCCGGTTACTAACAAAATATTTTTTAACGCCTTTCACTCCTATATCTACATAATCAGTTGTGTAAAACCAGCTTCTCCAGAACCAATCCAGATCAACTGCAGATGCGTCTTCCATTGTCCTGAAAAAGTCTTCAGGGGTCGGATGTTTAAATTTCCATCGTTCTGAGTAGGTTTTAAAGGCGTGATCGAAGAGTTCGCGTCCCATGATGGTCTCCCTGAGAATGTTTAAAGCAGTGGCAGGTTTCCCGTAAGCATTTGGCCCCAGGTTGTATACGTTTTCAGGATTGGACATTATAGGCGACAGAGCGTTCTGATCACCACTCATATAAGGTATGATCTTAGTCGGTTCACCTCGCCTGGAAGGATATTTTGAATGGGGGGCGATTACCTGAGGGTAAGATTCTCCGAACTCCTGTTCAGCAAGATATTGCATAAATGTATCCATGCCTTCATCCATCCAAGCCCACTGTCGCTCATCTGAATTTACGATCATGGGGAAGAAATTATGACCTACCTCATGTATTATTACTGATATCATACCGTATTTAACCCTGTCGGAATACGTTCCATCCTTCTGTGGCCTGCCGTAATTCCAGCAGATCATAGGATATTCCATCCCTTGATTCTTGGCGTGAACAGAGATGGCCTTGTGATACGGGTAGTCGAACGTATGGTCAGAATAAGATATTAGCGTACTGGCCACAGCTTTGGTAGACCATTCTTCCCACAACGGATTTCCTTCCTTTGGATAAAGAGAAACGGCCATTACATTTTTGTTTCCGATTTTTACAGCCATCATGTCCCAAATGAATTTTCTTGAAGTCGCAAAACCAAAATCCCTTACATTGTCTGCTTTGAATTTCCAGGTTTGCTTGTTGTCAGAAGAAGATCTTTCGGCGACTATTGCTTCGTCTTGAGTAACAATCATAACCGGCTCTTCAAAAGACTTTTCAGCCTGTCCAAAACGCTTTAGCATTTCTTTGCTAAAGACCTCTTTTCTGTTCAGTAATACGCCGGTAGCATCCAGAACATGATCGTCTGGTACGCTAATATTCACTTCGTAGTCACCAAATGGAAGGGCGAATTCTCCACTGCCCCAAAATTGATGGTTCTGCCATCCTTCAACATCACTGTATACAGCCATACGTGGAAAAAATTGGGCGATTACATACACTCTGTTTCCATCTTCAGGGAAATACT
>JBPCUI010000321.1:0-2504 GCA_051011235.1 Flavobacteriaceae bacterium | reverse complement strand
ACCCAGTGATGAAGATGTGATCAACTACGCAGAGATACGCCCTGTTAACGAATTTGCCTGGAGTACAGGTTTGTATTATCGCTGGCTGATAGACGAACGCCTTGCACTTAGTGCTTTCCTCGATTACAATGGAACAGATCTGAATTCCACTTTACGTTATATCGATGATTTCGATGCCAGCGACAATCCGATCTATGTTCAGGAACCCCTGGATGGAAAATTCAATTCTTATACGGCTGGGATTTCATTTAACGTGATGGTTTGGTGACAAAAATTTAAGTAGGGAAGGCTAAGATGGAGCTTTCGAACTGTTGATTTTGCTAATTAGTGTCAATATGTTCTAAAGCATGCTTAAAAAGCAATACTGCCAGAATGTCATAGCTCAAATTATTATTATATATAGTATTGAATACCAGTATTTAAAAACTTTATATCAAAAGTAAAACTATAAATCTTTAGTCAAGGATTTTACAATCTTATTTTCGGCAAAAAACTCCTTTAAAATTACTCTTAGAGCCGTATAACCAGGTACCGCTATGATCATCCCGGTAACTCCGAAGAGCAGGCCGCCGATTATAATGATCAGGAATATTTCCAATGGATGAGATTTCACACTGTTTGAAAAAATAAAAGGTTGTGAGAAGAAATTATCAACTAATTGCCCGACGATAAATCCAACCAACACGTAAATTGTTTTTGGCAATATTACCGAACTGAAATCGGCTCCCAGGTTGCTGGTCATTGTGAGTAATACCATCAATACACCTCCAATAACAGGTCCTATGTAGGGTATTAAATTTAGCAGTGCGCAAAGAAAAGCGATTACAACAGCATTTTCAATGCCAAAAACGAGTAGAACCACGGTATAGATCACAAAGAGAATCGAAATTTGAAGGACCAGTCCCAGGAAATATCTCGACAAGAGATATTGAATGGTATTGGTTGAATGCCGCACACGGTCTTCCTTGTTGTCTGGTACTAATACCAGTAATATATTCTCAAACATTTTGCTGTCTTTCAGGAAGAAGAACGCGATAAACAATACAGAAAAAAGACCCACACTCAAAGTGCCGAGAACGCCTACAAACGAGTTTAGAAAATCAGGGATAAAACCAAAATCCAGATCGGCCAAAAAAGTTGAGTCCCTCAAACGTCTTCCCAATTCGGCATCGTTTATTCCAAAATAATCGATGATTTGCTGATATAGGTTTTCCAGATTGGCCTGTAGGGCTTCTATATTCAACAGCGATAAATTTTGACCTTGCTGTACAATCAAGGGAATAAATAACGAAATAATCCCTGCTAATAGCCCTACCATTAGGAGCATTGTAGTAATCACTGCCAGCGTATTACCGAATTTCAACCATCTCCTTAGGAAGATAACCAAAGGCTTGCCTATTAAGGCTATAACAGCGGCAATAATAATATAGGCAATTACAGACCTGACCTGGAACAGGAAATACAGGAGTAAGGCAAGTCCGGCTAATACAGCCACCGCTCTTAGTATTCCTTCGGATATCGTTTTTGGACTCATGGCCTACTGATTGAATGCAAATTGAATAATGTTCGCACCCATTTGCAATGCTTTTAATCGAACATCCTCAGGGTCGTTGTGAACTTCCGGATCTTCCCAACCATCACCCAGATCGGCTTCATAGGTAAACAAAAGCAGGAGTCTGTCTTCTTCAAAGATACCCAGCGCCTGTGGGCGCTTCCCGTCGTGTTCGTGAATCTTTGGCAGACCGTTCGGGAAATTATATTGCTGAGAAAATACGGGATGGTCGGAGCCCAATTCCCTGAGTTCCTTATCCGGAAATACCTTATCCAGTTCCTTTTGGAGATAAGGCTCCATTCCGTAGTTATCATCGATATGTAAGAAACCACCTGAAAGAAGATATAGTCTGAGGTTTCTTGCTTCCTCATCGCTAATGTACACATTTCCATGTCCGGTCATATGTACAAAGGGATACTGAAATATATCCACGCTACCTATTTCCACAGTGGCCGGCTTGGCCTCCAGAGCGGTATCAATGCGGTCATTGCAAAATCTTATGAGATTAGGAAGTGCAGTGGGATTGGCATACCAGTCTCCACCACCGCCGTATTTTAATACCGCCAATTCCTGACCAAAACCCAGACTAGATATAAAAAAGAATGTCAGAATGGTAAGTTGCTTCATTGATGCCCGACACATTAGTAGATCTCAAATTTAGCAAATTCACAATGAAAAAAACTATGCTGGCCTTAGTAGTTTTATCAGGTATCGTGATGGTGACCATGGGAACTTCAGGGATTTGGTCGCAGCCATCAAAAACCACTGCTGAAGATCTTTCAGACCAGGCTGTCATTGTATTTGAATTATTTACGTCTCAGGGATGTTCCAGTTGCCCACCCGCCGATGCGCTGCTCGCCAAGGTACATCGCGAATCAACAGCCGGCATTATCGCGCTGTCTTACCATGTTGATTATTGGAACTATATCGGTTGGGACGACCCTTTTAGTAG
>JBPCUI010000320.1:0-3840 GCA_051011235.1 Flavobacteriaceae bacterium | reverse complement strand
AGAACTTTTGAGGATAGTAGAGACCGAGAATAGTAAGCGCAATAAGAAATCTGTCCGGGAATCACGGGAAGAAAAAAAGAAACAGAACCGCGTTGAACAGGAAGTTCAGCAAAAAATGGAAAAAATACGAAGGCAGAAAGAAAGGAATAACAAGATAAAGGCCAAACAGAATATTGCCAAGCCCCGACCAGACTTTCAGGTTGGAGATCGTGTAAGACTTATTGACGGGAAAGCCGTGGGCAGTATTGACAGCCTTGAAAAAAATAACAAGGCCGTTGTCAACTATGGAATGTTCACCACTAACGTAAGTGTAGATCAATTAGAGTTGGTCGAATCCAGAAAATAGTTTCACAATCTATATTTCTGTTTGTAAAGCAGTGCCAAATATCAAGTTCGTCTATTACAGACCTAGTTCATTTTAATTGAGGCGAGGAAGCACCAAATTTTGAGTGTGGGGCTAACGCCTCCTCCCCGCAGATCCAATCTAAAGAAATTTAATGCAATTTCCTTGCATAGCTGTTTTCTAATCCAGAAGGAATTTCTTCCCGGTAAAATATTCAAAATGATCTAACTCAAGGCACAGGAAGTCCTGTAGCACTTGATTAAAAAGACTGATACATTGACATAATATATCAGAATCGCAAGCACTTATTTTTAGTATGAAAGGCGAATTATTATACCAGGCATCGTATTTTTGGAAGGTGGAATTACCCAAAAATAAGATGCTCATTATTTTCGACGGTGTTTGCAATCTCTGCAACAGCTCCGTACTATTTGTAATAAAGAGAGACAAAAGAAATGTTTTTCTATTTGTCCCTCTCCAGAGTGAAACGGGTAAGCAAATTGTACAGCAACGAGGGATAGATACGTCTAAAACTGATAGTATAATTCTGCTGGAACCTAATGTGGCCTATTACACAAAATCCACCGCTGCACTGAAGATTGGAAAAGCCCTTGGCGGAGGTTGGAAACTATTAACCATATTGGAGTGGATCCCGGCTGTTATTCGCGATTTTATTTACGAAATCATTGCAAAAAACCGATATAAGTGGTTTGGCAAGCGAGATAAATGCATGGTGCCGACAACTGATTTAAAAGCGAAGTTTTTGGATTAATAACCTATTAGCAACTACTCAAATCCAATAAACCAAACAAAAGCCCCTTATTTAAGATTATCCAGAATAAAGTCCAGGGTCTTATTATCACTTGTTTTAGTCACAAAGGCCTTGTTGCGATGTGTAATTTCCTTAGCAAGCCCCAGACCCTGAAGGTATTTGATCTGGTCTTCGTAGTCTATAGAAACTTTTCCGGTCAACAATAAATCCATCGACATACCGCTTTTATAGCGCCTGTATATTTTCTTGAGTCCGCTCAGGTATAATCGGTCCTTTGTAAACCCTCCCCCCCTGTGCGCTCTCAATGTAATGGTGAACGCATCGTTCCGGTTTAATTTATACGTTCCGTGTATTAAGTCAAAAGTATCTGCAAAACTGTATCCCTTTATAAGACTGTCCGACGCAAGCACACGATAAGCCAATTCTTTCAGGCGTCTCAAAGTGAGCGCCCCGCTCATATATTCACTAAAAACCGAAAGTCCTTCCTGGGTCTCCACGTTTTTTGGCAGTCCATGTGAGAATATTTTTAACGGCTGCAGAAGGCCATTAAATGTGGTGACCAGGTGCACCCCAATCTCATGATTGGCAAGTGTCAATAACTGGTTCTTACTAAAAGTAGTATTGCGTTTAATCAGCAAAGCCTGGCGGGCATTACTTACCATAGCTTCTGCCGAGAGATGTGTTGTATAATAAATATTCAAAGGGAAGTCATATGCCAGTGCAAAATCTTCAAAATAAGCTTTGGCTTCCTCCGGGGTGAATACCTTTTCCATATCGGGTGATGGCGGATCATCTTCGTAATGGAGAATAAATCTGGCATTCTGCACATCTTTTTCCGTTGGTGTGCCATATACACGCAATGAACTATAGTAGAATTCCTTACCCTTTCCTATGGTCTCTATACACTGCACCATATTGGCATAATGGTAAATGATATCAGTATATAACTGTCTTATTTGATCGTCCTTGATCCTTTCCAGCCGCTGGGCAAAAAAGAGACGGTGCAGTTTGTACGGGTCGAATTTTAGTTTAGGGTATTTGAAAACAGGTTCTTCCTTGAATTTGGAAGTAAAAAAACGCTGTTTCTCCTTTTCGATATTTATCGGGTTTACATAGCCCAATAATTCGATGCGCCGGACGAGACGATCCAGATTGGCGTCTATTTCGAATAAACCAGTGTATTGCTGTTGAAGTTCAAGGTCCCGTTTTTCCCCGATCATAGATTTTTGGCGTGAAACTCTTCAGCTTGCAAAGGTATCAATTCTTTTAAATGTTCCTCTACGGAATGAACAACTTCGGGATAAATTGTACCACTGTATTCATCACAATAGACTTTTGCAATCTCAGTGGCCAAAACAAGGGTGTTTTGAAAATGTTCGGTTATATATTTGAGAAAATATCCTTTGCCGTAAAATGTATCGTTAATGCCCGCGGTTGAAACAAGCCCGTTAGGCAAATCCATATATGTTAATTTTTTACGCCAGTCCTCTACTAAGCCGCCAAATCTTTCATTATTAATGTTCGTCGTTCCCAGGTTCCATACCGGCACTTCCCTTTCCCATCGTTGCCAGTTATAGCTGTGCATATCAAAAACAATAGCTCTGCCGTATTTGCTCTCAATTTTTTGCATCAATGCATGAGTGACCTGGTAAAAGGCCGAGTGCTTTTGAAGACTATGTTCTTTTTCTTCTGTGCTCAGCGGTTCTTTCCACAATTTTTTTCCCCAGGCATCATTATAAATGGCACTGTCCGGCCCTCTGTTTAAATCGTATTCAAATCTACTGTCACATCCTGCAATCACTACGGGATGAGAACGTACCATTTCCTTTGTACACGGATCTTCCTCATACCACCGCTCGTGTTCCGAATGGAGGCAATTCTCCCACAGTGATTTTCTAAATTGATTACCATCGTGCACAGCCCCACAGGCATATGGAGCATATTCGCTGATCTTTATTGTAAATGAATAATCGTCTGAAACGGCTTCAAAAGTCGTTTCATCTTCGATTTTAGAAATGATATCGGCAACAGATAACTTAAGCATTCTCTACCTCGCTACGGAGTCTGGTTCGTCGATCAAACGCCTTTAACTGGTCCATGACTTTTCTCTCTATAAAATCAATAACCTTGGTCTGTATTTTTGTTTTATAGGCCTTGTTCATATAGGTAATACCACCCGGTGACATAACATTGACCTCTACCAATTTCCCGCCTATCACATCGATCCCGACAAAATACAAGCCATCTTTGACCAATTTCGGTCCAATTTGCATGCACAAAGCCTTTTCTTCCTTTGTTAGCGAGTGTTTTGCAACTGAACCTCCTGCAGACACATTAGATCTGTGATCTCCGGTACCCGGAATTCGACGCATAGCACCTATGGGCTCACCATTGAGTAACAATATGCGTACGTCTCCCTTATCTGCCCCTTCAATATAGTCCTGCAGAATTACATAGTTGGAACTTCCATCAGAATTGGTAACATAAAAATCGAGCAGGGACTTTATATTTTTCATCGCAGCCCGCTCTATCAGAATAACCCCTGAACCGCCAAATCCATTGAGCGGCTTTAGTATCATCTTATCTGCGGTCGATTCTTCAATCTGACTCACAAGATATTCCTTGTTCTTCGACACATGAGTGCTCGGAATGATATTGCTGTGGGCATCTCCGAAAGCAGCGGTGTATAATTTGTTGTTTGCCTCCCTTAGTCCCTGGATCGAAT
>JBPCUI010000319.1:0-5352 GCA_051011235.1 Flavobacteriaceae bacterium | reverse complement strand
CCATAAAACAGAATTCTACTCCTTCCACGGCCATCAAAGACAAATGATGATTTATGGTCATGGGATCAGGGGTCGTGTGCGACGTTTCGTAATCTTGATCGTCAACCATGATCTTTATAGTTGATATCAATCCTACTTTATATCCAGCTTTTTTGAATAAATCATAGAGCAACGTACTAACCGTAGTCTTGCCGTTAGTTCCGGTAACTCCTATCAATTTCAGATCTTTACTCGGGTTGTTGTGATAATTTGCTGCAATAACTGCAAGGGCAGTTTTGGAATTATCAACCTGGACATAAGTGACCTCATCGTGCAATTTTCCGGGGAGTTCTTCACAGATAATGGCGGTAGCTCCTGCCTTGATCACTTGTTCTAAAAATGCATGTCCGTCAACTGTTCCTCCTTTAATCGCTACAAAAAGATCATTGTTTGCTACTTTTCTGGAATCAAACTGTACCTGACCAATCTCTATAGCGGTAGAACCAGTTACTGCCTTTAAACGTACCCCGTACAATATGTCTTTTAGCAACTTCATGAAAGTTTCAGGGTTATTTTTCGAACATTGCTCAGGGTAGTACCTTTGGCTACAGATTGAGATTTTACTTTTCCGTTTCCAATTACCTCAACTTCTAATCCCAGATTTTCTAATAACGCTACCGCGTCCATTCCGCTCATACCACGAACACTCGGTACGGTCGTAAGATTCTGTTGTTCAAGAGTGTAGTACTGTTCGAACTGTTGCTGCAGATCGGGCAAATCTCTGTTCAAAGGAACAATCTCATCTACCTGAGGATTGTTCGCATAGATTTTGTGCGCTATGGCCTTGAATACCGGTCCGGATACATCCGCCCCGTAATAGCCAACACTTTTATCCGGTTCATGGATAACTACAATACAGGAGTATTTTGGGTCGTCAGCAGGGAAATAACCTGCAAAAGTGGATATGTAGCTCAGTTTATCCGGATCTTTGGCGACATAATTTTTTTGTGCAGTTCCTGTTTTTCCGGCCATAGAAAAAGTTGAAGTATAGAGCCTATTTCCGGTACCATGCTTTTTCTCAACAACATTCTTAAGTAACTGTTGAACCTTACCGACAGTCTCTTCAGAGCATATCTGCGGATGGATCACTTCTTTTTCAAAGCTGTAAAGCGTCCTGTTCCATTCTCGGACCTCTTTGATAAGGCGAGGTCTTAGTAGTTCTCCATTATTTGCAATGGCATTGTAAAAAGCCAGCGTTTGCAATGGAGTTTGAGCCACTTCATACCCGTGAGACATCCAGGCCAATGATATTCCAGACCAGCCTTTATCACCCGGGGATCTAAGTACAGGTTCTCCTTCTCCACGAATTGGCATGCCTAATGGCTCGGCAAGTTTCATCCGGCGTAAGCGCTTGGTGAATTTTTCCGGGGATTCCTTATATCCGTTATGGATCATTTTGGCAAAGGCCGTATTCGAAGAAACTTCAAATGCTTTTCCAACTGATAGCTTACCATAGCCACCCTGCTTTGCATCACGAACAATCCTATCATAGATTCTCCATCTGCCCTTTTCGGTATTGAGCACCGTACTCGTATCTACCACACCATCTTCAAGAGCAGCAACTAGAGTCATTAATTTGAATGTTGAACCGGGTTCATGCGATTCTCCAACTGCATAATTGAGTCGTTCGTAATATTTGCCCGCTTCAGTCTGGCCCAGATTTGAGATAGCCTTTATAGCTCCGGTCTTCGTTTCCATGACAATAACACACCCATGGTCTGCTTTGTAATACTCTAATTGTTTGAGTAGGGCATGATGTGCTATATCCTGTATATTAATGTCTATAGTAGATATAACATCATAGCCGTCTTTGGGTTCTACAATATTTTCTCTTCCGATAGGTTTCCATTGGCCTTTTGCGATCTTCTGTTTTAACCGCTTACCTTCCATACCCCTTAAATACTGACCGAATGCTCCTTCCAGTCCAACTCGTGTGATATAGCCATTCTCGTCTATACGCTCATATCCCACACTGCGTTCAGCTATTTTGCCTAGTGGGTGCTCTCTTACAGTACGCTGTTCTACTATAATCCCACCTTTATAGGGACCAAGATTAAACAGTGGAAAATCAATTATTTTGAGGTAGTCAGTATATGAAACATTAGTTGCTATCCGGGCATAGCGATTCTTGTTAACCCGGGCCTTTCTCAAAAGTTGCTCATACTGACCTGCAGGTTGTCCTAATAATCCACTAAGTGCTTTAGATAAATCAACAACGTTTTCCTCGAAGGTTTCAGAAGCAACAGTCATGGCATCAAACCGAATCGTATACCTGGATACGGAAGTAGCTAGCAAACTCCCATCATCTGAATATAGGTTACCACGATTCGGGGCGATGGTAAACATTTTTTCCGTCCGTTGATGAGCTAGTTCCTTATACTTATCACCGTGAACCATTTGCAAGCCCACAAGTTTTACCATGATGCCAATACCGAAGAGGAACATAGCCCCGGCCATGATATACAAACGTCTCATTATTTTTCTTTCGGTTACTGGCATTTACTCATCCGAGGTTAAGACAATTATCTTTTGTGGAGGTACATCAGACGGACCCAAACCATTTTCAACTACCAAGGTTCTAACTGAAGATTCCAATTTCATTTGCTGTACATGCGACCGCATTGCTACAAACTCACTTCGTAGCTGACGTACTTCTTCATTTAAGGCCGCAACTTGATGTACTTTCTTATCCGCACTATGTGCACTTGCAATCATTAAAGCCGCCAGTGAAGAAGCAAAGAGAATGAAGGTCCAGTTTTTAGGAGCATCTCCGCTTACCAGGAATTTTCCTTTTAAAATGTCAATTAAGCCATTTTTCATAGGGCTTGGCCGTTATTTACAAGCGCTCAGCAATACGTAATCGTGCACTTCGCGCTCTGTTATTCTTTGCAATTTCATCGGTCGAGGGTTGGATCATTTTTCCAATTCGTTTGAACGGCGCTAATGGGTTGCCGTAAAAATCTTTCTCGACCTCTCCTTCAAACTTCCCAGTCCGAATAAATCGCTTGACCAGCCGGTCTTCCAGGGAATGATAGCTGATAAAGCTTAATCGCCCTCCCTGGGCAACGACATGTGGGATTTGAAGCAGAAACTCTTTTATCGCTTCCAGTTCTTGGTTGACTTCAATTCGAATGGCCTGAAAAATCTGAGCCATTATTTTGTTTTCCTTAAAGCGCGGCAGAAACTTCTGCAACACTTTCTTGAGATCCTCTGTAGTTGCTATAGAATCAGTCGTTCTTGATTCTACCACAGCTTTGGCCATAACGCCTGCTCTCTTTAACTCTCCATATCTCCAAAACATCTTCTTGAGATCGGCTTCCGAATACGAATTCAGCACATCTCGGGCTGAAGTATGTATCCGCGTAGACATTCGCATGTCAAGGGCCTTGTCAAAGCGGGTTGAAAAACCGCGTTCAGGATCGTCAAATTGGTGTGATGAAACACCAAAATCTGCCAGGATTCCGTCAACTTTCTGTATGCCATAGAACTTTAAAAACTGCCTGAGGTATCTGAAATTCTCATTGATCAGGGTAAAACGTTCATCTTCAATTGCATTTGCCAATGCCTCTTCATCCTGATCGAAGGCGATCAACTTTCCTTTAGCTCCGAGTCTTTCCAAGATTGCTCTTGAATGACCTCCTCCTCCAAAGGTGACATCTACATAAACCCCGTCAAGTTTTATTTCAAGGCCATCAATTGACTCCTTTAATAAAACTGGGTTATGATAGTTCGTCTCCATCGTCGCCCATTACCTCCTCTGCCAATTCCGCAAAATTGACAGTGGTTTCCTCAAGCACTTTTTCATAGCTATCCTTATCCCATATTTCTATAATATTGATCGTAGAACTCAGTACTACATTCTTACTGATTCCGGCAACTTCCATTAAATTTCTGGGGATAAGTAATCTTCCGGTCGCGTCTATTTCTAAAGGTTTTACCCCAGCTGAAAATCGACGTATAAAATCATTGTTCTTTTTCCTGAACCGATTCTTCTTATTCATTTTTTGCATCAGCAAATTCCACTCTTCCATAGGGTAGAGTTCCAGGCACGGCTGAAACACCGAGCGCTTAATAACAAAACCTTTGTTAAGCACCGGAGCCATTTGATTCTTAAGGGCAACAGGTATCATTACCCGACCTTTAGTATCGGCTTTGCAATCGTATGTCCCAATAAAATTGATCACTTGATCGTGGTAGATTTTGCTATATAAAACTCAAATATATCAAAATTATTACCACAAATTACCACATTTTACCACATTCTTAAAAATTTATTAAAATGCAGCAGCCTTCGAAGAAGTGAAGGTGGTATCTATTAAGGAAGGTATTTTACATGTGATTTTTTTAAAGCCATCCTTTGGTATCGCTTATTTTACAAGGGATAATCGGCTGATACAAAAGTATCAGTATTATTCTTAAATAACTATATTTGCCAATTAATATTAGAAGCACTCCGTCATGGATGCCGACATCAAGACTGAAGGTAAATTCAGGTATATAGAAATAGGAGAAGGAACACCCATTATTATCCTTCACGGCCTTATGGGCGGTTTGAGTAATTTTAAAGGGGTAACCAACCATTTTCCAGAGCGCGGGTATCAGGTATTGGTACCTGAACTTCCTATTTATGATATGCCACTGGTTAAGACTACGGTTAAGAGTTTTGCTGTATTCCTTGAGAAATTTATCGAGTTCAAAAAGTTGGAAAATGTAATTATCCTTGGAAACTCTTTGGGTGGACATATTGGACTCCTTCATGCCAAATTATTCCCCGAAGTAGTAAAAGCTTTGGTAATAACAGGAAGTTCCGGACTTTACGAAAGCGCCATGGGTGACGGATATCCCAAACGCGGTGACTATGAGTTTATCAAGAAGAAAGCAGAAGACGTTTTTTATGACCCTGCCATAGCTACCAAGGAAATTGTTGACGAAGTGTTTGCCACTGTAAACGATCGGATGAAATTGGTCAAAACACTGGCAATTGCCAAAAGTGCCATCAGGCATAATATGGCAAAAGACCTTCCTGAAATGGAAACTCCTACCTGTATCATTTGGGGAAAAAACGATTCAGTTACTCCGCCAAAAGTAGCAGAGGAATTTCACGATCTTTTACCCGATTCTGATCTTTTTTGGATCGATAAATGCGGCCATGCACCGATGATGGAACATCCTGAGGAGTTCAATCGCATACTCGATAGCTGGCTGCAAGAGCGAACATTCTAAGTTTTAAGAGATGAATATAAAGTCGGCCGACTTTATAATTAGCAATACGGATGTTGCCAAATGTCCGTCTGAACCGATCCCGGAATACGC
>JBPCUI010000318.1:0-9495 GCA_051011235.1 Flavobacteriaceae bacterium | reverse complement strand
GATCTTAATCGTAGACGGCCTTGTAGGATTTACCGGGGGGATCAACGTAGATGATAAGTATGTAAAAGACGACCCGGTGTTGGGGCACTGGACAGATACGCATTTGAGAATAGAAGGCATGAGTGTGAATTTTCTGCATTTTGTCTTTCTTTCGGACTGGCTTTTTGTTTCCAAAGAGAACCTGATCCACTCTTCGATGCTCAGGTTTATGGATCCGGTTGGAGATACACCGGTCCAAATAGTCTCAAGTGGCCCGGATACGGATTATCCGAATATATTGCAGCAGTACCTCTATATTCTTTATCAGGCCAAGAAATATGTATATATCGTAAACCCCTACCTGGTGCCCGACGCCACCTTGTCTATGGCATTGAAAACGGTAGCGTTGAGCGGTATTGATGTACGGATCATAGTACCTGCCCATTCAGAATCGGCGATGATCCATTGGACAGTGCGTTCCTATTTTAAAAGGTTCCTGGATTCAGGGGTGAAGATCTACCTCTTTCAGAAGGGATTTATTCATTCTAAGGTGATCCTTTCAGATGATCAGGTGTGCTCTATTGGTACTGCCAACCTGGATATTCGCAGTTTTGAACAGAATTTTGAGGTAAATGCCCTGATATACGATCGGGAAGTGACTTTGCGAATGAAGGAACAAGTAGCTGTTTTTAAAAGAGACAGTTACCTGCTCACCACAGAAGAACACAATGCCCGACCCAATATTGATCGGGTGAAAGAAAAATTGGCAAGGTTGTCCAGCCCACTCATGTAAGGCGAATACAAAATATAAATACATAAATCAATTCTTAGTATTTTAGATGCTCCCTGTATTGCAGACAAAAATTCTATTGGATTTTAGCTGGCTTCAGTAAATTATTTTTTCCTATAAACATGAAAAAAAGTATCACTACTTCATTTGCGATTTTATGGGCTTTGGCTCTTTTTGCACAGGAGCCAGCAGATAAGCAGGAATATAAAAATGAAGTAGGTTTTGAATTACTTGGAGTTTTTAACAAAGACTTCCAGGTCACTTATGAGAGAGCACTGGGAAGATACATATCAATTTCAGGAGGTTTTGGCTATAAGATCGAGAATGGAATCATAACATTAACAGGTTTGCAGACCGAATCTATTCAAATAGACGATGTAGATTATTCGGGCCCCAAAATAAACCTTTCGGCGAAATATTATCTGAGAGAAATAAGAGGGGGTAAAATGACTGGATTTTATTTTGGTGCTTTTTTAAAATTTCAAAACTACGATTCCAATGTAACCGGCGACTATATAAATGATGCAGCGGAAGAATTCGTTGTGGATTTTGACGCTGATTTAGGAATTAGAACGCTTGGGCTTATGGTCGGCTACAAAGCAGCGATCAGCAAGCGCTTTATAGTGGACTTTCTGATATTCGGACCTGGCGCGAGCCGCCATCGTTACAAAATCCGTGAAAATGTACCACTGCCCGACGAATTTTACGACGATCTCAATGATGCTCTTAATAAGTATGGGCTTATAGATCTCCTAGATGGAGAATATACCTTTGATGGCCAAACCAGGGAAACTAAATTTAGTATACCTGGATTCAGATATGGAATTAGTATAGCCTATGCTTTCTAACCGGGGTATTATGAGGCAGTTGCGGAGCAACAATTAATGTGCCTGATCTTCCACGCTACCAGCTTATAGGTGCCGTATTAGATCAGGCATATATCGAACAATTTTCAATCTGAAAATGCCTCCGTATTTGTTAAGCCATATATACTATTCAGGAAGAATATAACTAAAATGCTGTCCGCCGAGGGAAGCTTCGGCCATGACACCTCCTTTTACCCGTGTAAATACGGCCACGCCGTCCTGGTAAGCCACGTCAAAGGATGCACCTGGCACAACCGCTACTGCAGACGCCTGGGCATTGAATTTTAGATTACCGCTTTTAAATCGGTTAAAGGCCTCCTCATGCTGAAAAAATATGACCTCACTATATTGTTGCCCTCCGGCCTGTAACCCGAAGGAACCTTGTGTTAGCTTGCTGCGTGCGATGGCATGGCCCTTTTGGAATACCATACCTTCACCGGCAGCACCACCGATTACCAACCCTGCTTTAGTTATAATAGGATAAACAGCATAACCATAGGCCTGATCCTTATATGTTTGCAATTTTGGTGCATCTGTGATCATGGTAGCCAAAGTTTGTTTACAGTCTTGCTCCAATTCGGGTTTCCAACCCTGAGAATAACTTACGCTTACTAGAGCCAAGCTAAGTACAAGGAATAATAGATTTCTCATTATAATTGATTTTAATATTTGGTCTGAAGATACGAATTTAGCATGAAGAGTTAACCCATTCTTCATGGAAAAATAATTACATTTTTCACTTGATAAATTGCTGGAATTTGAGGTATAATAAAAGTTGCTTTTCGATCTATTTAACCTCTCCTTCCTCTGCCTCCAACTCTGCCCTGAGGTCTGGACCTGTTCTGATTATAACTTCGGTAATTGGTATTACCCCTGTTTCTGCTATTGTAATCTCTTTCTAATTGCTGCCGTTGTCTCTTTTGATTCTGGGAATTTTGTCTTGGCTGTGATTCTCTTGTTTGAGGCTGTCTTTGTTGAGACTTGTTGTTTCTTTTTTGCTCCCAATTTCCATCGCGATCTCTCTGATGTACATTACCAGACCTGTCTGCATAAAGATCATTGCGTTTACCTTCTGTACTCCTCGGCCCGCTAAGCTGACCCTGATTAGATCGTTGCTCTGTTCTTGCTTCACGCCCGGTGGTTACCCCTGTCCTGGTACCTCCCTCTCTTGTATGACGATACGCATTACCAGAATCATATCTGCCTCGGTGGTATCCTGCGGCATAACCATTATGGTAACCCCGATGATACCCATAATGATAGCCATGTCTGTACCCATGTGCATAGCCTCTTGGCCCCCAATAAGCATATCGATAAGCAAAGGTCATCCATCCGTAACTGACACCAACTGCAAAACCCCATCCGGTATAAGGATTGTAGTGCACTGCATAACCATAGGTAACGGGTCTTGGATAATAATAATAACCATACCAGGGCCGGTAATAATAACCTGTACCGTATACTACAACTCCCCCATAGACGTAGGAATGATAATATCCGGGAGTATAACCTACATATACTACTTCCGGTGTGGTATCGTATACATATACATATTTCACATTATATACCGGAGAACTCGGCGGAATGTTCTCTATTTCTTCAGGTCTTGAGTCGGCAACAGCCCATGGTCCGGTAGGTTTGGATCCCTTAAACCAAATTCCATTATCGACAACATAATAACTGTCATCTACCGCAAGAACAGTACTTTGTGTATTTATCGCATAGGCCATGCTTGTTCCCTCAATGACTTCAAACTTTGGTTCCCCGTCATATGTTACCTCTGTGCCAGCCTTCTTTCTGTCTACCACCGCCGTTTGCGGGATATATTGTTCGTAAATGGCTTCCTGAGATTCGGGTGTCCCGGGAACACTGGATCTCATTCCCGAAATGCTTTCATTATCAGCGGGTATAGAAGCAAAATCGTCTGGCAAAGATTCAGGTTCAATGAATTGCCATTCCATATCTTTTAATGTTCTGGTGCTGTACCATCTTCCATTGAGCAATAAATAATGATGTTGGGTATTTATATCCAGAACAATATCACTCTCTGTATTGGTCACATATAGTAATGAAGTGCCCTCAATGGGCTCATAAGTCAGTTCTCCATCACTGATAACCAATTCAGAAGCCTTTGTCACTACAATTATTTCGGGTACAGCCGTCTCCTCAGGGATCTCTGAATCCGGATCCACCTTGTCAAATTTTTGCTCGGAAAGTGTTCTGACATCCTTGGGGACCCTCTTGGTTTTTTCCCATGTATTGGTCACAACTTTATTGGCTTGATACCAATGATTGGCTCCTTTTAAATAGAAAGTGTTTTTATAACTAACGATAAAAAAAGGCGTATTGATAACATACTCCATCTTGGAGTTTTCTACCTTGCGCAGCTGGGGTTCTCCGTCAATTACAACCAAAACTGTCGGGACTTTTCTAAAATAAATTTCAGGAGCTGTGTTATTGAGTTGATCCTCAAGCCTGGTTTCTTTGCTTGCAGTCTCCAAACTGGATATTATCCTGTCCAACGACATCACCATCTCGACAGATTCCATATTGTCAATGATAATAGTCTGAAGCTTGTCCAGCTTACTTTGGTCTTCAAAATCCGGAAATTTAATTTTAGAGATGTTCATACTTTCCAGAACAGCAGTCATGGATTCAAGATCTGTAGCAAGTCGGACTGAAAACCAAAGCGCACCAAAAATTATATTTTCTTCACTGTCCTTTACAGAAAGTGCCATGCGCCCTTTTAATTTATTTCCTTCCAGGGTTTCAAGTTGGGGTTGGTAAAGGTTAATTGTGTGATTCCCTTTTTCAATGACACGTGGCCATGTTAGGACTTCAGTCTCTTGAGAAAACCCAAACAGGGTAAACAGCAATAGTATATTAATGAATGGTAGTTTCATGGAAGTGTCTCAGTTCTTGCATTGCTGGGGCAAATATCATTCCAAAATTAATTATCTAATTGCTTTGCTATGGCCTTTGCATAGCTCTTTGCGGTAGGAACAGCATCATCCGGATTTTCTATGGAAGCCCTGAAATGACCAACCATCTGATCCTCTTCCTCCAGGTCGAGGTTAAAGGCAATAGAATCCAGGACATACAATTTGGATGTAATTGTGAATTCATCGGTTTCTTCAACATAAATATCCTCAGTTGAATAGCCCAATGGATGGTAGAAATAGGCGTAGAACCCCCATCCAAAATAGGTGGGCCGATCTATATAACCATAATTCACCGAGGCTTCATATCCGCCTTCAACACCAGATCTCGTATCTTCCTGGTAGTCCTTTAACACGGTCATGACTACTGCATTGTAGCCATTGTCTTCCAGAATTCTTTTTATTTCTCCTTTTTCTTCTTCAGTAACTTTTTTTTCCGGGTTGTAATTCGGGAATTTGGTGTAACTGGAAGTAGCTTTCATCCCTGCGGCTGTGAGGGTTTTGGTAATTTCTCTTTCGAAGGCCTGTCGAACTTCCAGGTTAGCAGTCCTGGCAACTACCAGAATATTTTTCGCTTCAACACTCTCCTTATCATCTGCACTCCAGGTGTAGAGGACTTTAAAACTTTTACAACTTACTGCGAGAACAGCTAATAGCAGGACAATAATAATTTTGAATCTTTTCATAAAGGAGTTTTTGCTATTGCAATTTTTTAAAAGTTCCTTGTCCAACTTTTCCGTTTCGCAAGATGGTCATGCTGATATCCTGGCCAGCGGGCAAATTGGCAATCTTTTTTCGAACCTCAAATAATGAATTAACATCCTTGACAAGGATCCCGGCCATTTCCAGAATAATATCTCCGCCAATCACCAGATCCACCCCATCTATAGTAGCTGGAATATAACCACCCTGTATACCGAGCTGACCGCCAGCTCCCTTAGACGAAACATTCATCACCAGCAAACCTGATTCCTGTGGAACATTAAGTGCTGCTGCTATGGCTCCTGAAACTAACATGGATTCCATGCCTCCCCAAAGACTCGCTTCTTCCATCAATAATTTATACGCTACATTGGATGACATAACAAATCCAATTCCTTCAAATCCTCCTGAATTGGTATAGATCCGGCTGGCTATTCCAATTACTTCACCTTGCATATTAAACATAGGGCCGCCGGAGTTTCCCGGGTTAATAGAAGCATCTGTTTGAAGAAATTCAATCTTTACAAAATCGTTCATCAGGCCTTCAGGTGAGAAACGGCCACTTAAAATACCTCGGGAAAGCGATTGCTTAAAACCATGAGGAGCGCCAAGGACAAATACATCCTCGCCTATTTCTGCTTTGTCCGAATCCCCGATGGCAGCCACTTTTTTATTTTTAAGCTGAAATCCCTGAGAAATTTTTACCAGGGCCACATCGGCTTCTTCATTGGATGTAAGCACTTCTCCTTCATATATATCCCCATCCAGGAATTCTATCTGCACTTCTTCGGCAGATTGCACAACATGAGATGCTGTCCAGATAAGGCCATCTTCAGAGATTAGAACACCTGATCCCTGGGAGGCCTGTGCCACCAGTTCGATCTGGTCTCCGGTCTTTTCAGGCGCCACACTAATAATATCGATTACAACTACCGAGGAATTGACTTCCTTGTAAAGTTCTGCAAGGCTCTGGCTGTTAGCGACGAATACAGAAACAACTAGTAAGAAAAAAAGGATCTTTTTCATTTAACTTCTTTTGACAAAAAATCGAATATACTAATTTATAGCTCTTGTGAACGAATTATTCAAATGCTGGGTACTATTAAGATTTTAAGGATTTATACTCTGAACCAAAAGCTCATCAGTCAGTTCAGAAGAAAATTTTTCTAATACGGTCATTAGATCTGATGGATTCTTCACTTTAAACTGACCTACCCATTGCAAGTTGTCTCCCTGGGTTATTGTAAGGTCGTAAAGACAACTTTCGAGCGTGTATTCCATGCCGGTCTCCACTCTGTCCGGTTCCCAGTATCTAGTTGGATAATAGCTGTAATAGCGCCCAAACCGCCCATACCGGACTGGCATATAGGCCGTGGAAGTATTGCCGGGAATCACATCCGTATATTCCTGCGCGTCGACAAGGTTATTAACTACAATAGCTTTATACCCCATGTTAATTAATTGTTTTCTCAATTCATCCAGATCTTTTTCCGAGAGTTCCTTGTCAAAACTTTCGGTCTTGATCATTTCAATCGAGGATTCTGCCTTGACTCCCCTGGCCGCCAGTTCACGTACAATCTGCTGCTCGGCTTTGATGCGTACTGTCTTATCCTTCGATCTGGAAACGATCAGGATTTTTTCATAGCTTTTTTTAACATCACTTACGTTGGTCGAATATTGAAGGTAGGTAGTCTTGCAACTGCTAAGAAATAGAAGCAGAAAACCCATAAGCAAAATGTTCTTTTTCATGATAAATACCGTCTGTTTCGAATTAATAATTAGATCTGTGAAAGTAGAATAAATTGAGTAATCTACAAAGGCTGCCGGGCTTTATTATAGAGTCGTATTTTGGCATTTGACCGTGGATCTGGATACAAGTTTCGTTCGGACACTATGGCCAATTATTGATCGTATTCGGTATGATTGACATTCCTAAAGATGTATATTTATGACTTCAACCCGTTCATCATAGGATACAGACTTTTGCAATTAAATCAAGTCTAATTATTCCGATATTATTTTGCGGACAGAGCAAACGCTTAATGAGATTTAATCAGCAAATTGAATCAGATGATTAAAAGAAACCCTCCCCTGATTTGGTATCTCGGGGGACTTTTGTTTTTATTTTGGAATGGTTACCTGTTATATGGACAGCAGCCAAATGCTGATTTTAAAAGTGTTTTAACGGTCAATTCAGATAATGATGCCTTTGTATTCTGGGAAAACAGGGATCGCTACTATACCTATGGGATTGGTGCTTCTATTTCGTTCAGAGCTGAGAAATTAGTTGGTTTGGAAAAATGGATGGCTGAAAAGGAGGCTTTTTTTATTACCACAACGGTGCGAATTGAAGGATATACCCCAACAAACAAATTTGTCACCATGCCCCAACTTCAGGGAGATAGCATCGTCGAATTCGACCGGCCTTTTGCCGGGCTACTCTATGGCACTCTTGAAACTACTTATAGTTTTAAGAGGTCTTTCCTGAGAACAGGAATCCTAATAGGAATTATGGGTCCCTCTTCTGGGGCGGGAAGACTCCAACGCTGGATACACGACAATGTTACACAAGATGGGGTATTCGATGCCTGGCAATTTCAGATACCGGACCAATTATTACTGAACTTATCGGGGGCTTATTACTACGACTTCACACCTCGGGCAAAATGGTTCGATCTATACGGCAGCGCAGAGGCACGCATTGGGAATCTTTACATCGATGCCAGCCCGGGTATCGGATTCAGGCTGGGGCGGTTTAATGGCCTTGGCCAAACGGTTTCCCTGGGAAACGGACTCAATGCAGGATCCGGGGATTGGGAACTGTATATCAGATCCACCTTCTCTGCTACCCTTGCGGCTTTTAACGGAACAGCCCAGGGGAATCTTTTCGGCCCGGAATTTGAGTATGCAGTACAGGAACTGAATCCCCTTTACTTCGGCATGACGCATGGTTTATATATTGCATATAAACGAGTTGTACTGGGCTTTGATCATTTCTTCACCTATGGGGAAGTAGTAAAGAATCAGCGACATATCTATGCGCGACTGGAATTCAAATACCGATTTTGATACTGGATATCCAATTTGTGTTCAGAAAGATATGATCTTCCCGATCAAGGAAGGCGCACCACAGATAATAGCAACAAAAGGCATTTTTTGTTGAGTCTCACACCTAAGGTAATTAATGATAGATTAATCAAATACCGGGCATCTGCCCAAATTGACAAAGATGTAGAGCATTCAATAGAGGACATTCCTTGTCAGTTTAAATCCATTACACTAAATTAGTCTTCTACAGATTGAATCCCTGTAATTAATTGATGTATCCGAGTAACAAGCAAACCTATATGAAAAAATTTCTACTTCTCATTTTATGTTTTATAGGTCTGATTTCATGGGGTCAGCAAAAGACGACTTATCAGATCGGAATTTTGACCGATGTGGATCAACCCAGTATGGCTCCCTTGCTTGAAGAACTCAAAAGCGAAGTGATTTCTGTGGTTGGAGAAGATGCTATCATCCAATTTTCCGTTGAAGATATTCTTTCTAGTGATCTGAATATCGAAAAGGCACGAACCAATTACTCACAAATGCTCAATTCGGATGTCGATATTATTCTTGCATTTGGCCTGGTAAATAACTTCGTCATGATAGGCCAGGATAGTTTTCCAAAGCCCACCATTCTATTTGGTGCTGTAAATAACGATTTTTTAAATATCGACAAGGATAGTCAGACCTCAGGGATTGAGAATTTCACATACTTGATCACGTCACGCTCCTACCTAAATGACCTCGCTACATTTCATGAACTTACAAGTTTCAAAAAACTGGCTATAGTGATTCAAAAACCTTTTATGGAAGTATATCCTTATAAGGACTTGTTTGATGAAGAGTTTGAAAAATACGATGCCGAATACAAGTTGATATCCTTTGAAACTTATGAGGATATCATCAACAATATCCAGGATGTAGATGCAGTGTATCTGGCAGAAGGATTTTATCTCACTGAATCGGAAATAGGTATCCTGGCTGAAACCTGTATTGAATTAGAGATTCCAAGTTTTACAGGGACAAGGGTCCAGGATGTGAGAATGGGCCTTTTTGCCACCAATCAGGCAGAAGAGAACCTGAGTCAATTTTTTAGAAGAATTGCGCTTACAGTGGAAGCCTATATTCAGGGCGATGCACTTTCAGAACAACCTGTGTATATCAGTTATGA
>JBPCUI010000317.1:0-2875 GCA_051011235.1 Flavobacteriaceae bacterium | reverse complement strand
GCTCGTCCTTGATGTCGTCAGCGTAGGATTTAAGCTCCTCATAGGAGAATCCATCTATGGTCAATCCCAGAGCGATCCCAAAAACCTCTCCAATACCTTCATCTTTTAATTGAGGATGAACATTTTCCGGCAGGTCTTCAATTGTGCCCAATTTCCTCCTGAGCCTATCCCATACCGCCTGCAGATCTTCCGGTTTTACTGTCATATCGAGCTCTACCTCCACTACAGAAAGACCGGTTCTGGAAGTACTTATCACTCTCTTCAGCTCGGGCAACTCCTGGGCTACTTTTTCTATTTTATCCGTAACAAGAATT
This sequence comes from Flavobacteriaceae bacterium, assembly GCA_051011235.1. GTDB lineage: Bacteria > Bacteroidota > Bacteroidia > Flavobacteriales > Flavobacteriaceae > JAHEJJ01. The sequence continues at coordinate 2,561 of JBPCUI010000317.1, read as the reverse complement.
TCAACCCTCTCCGGACTTGCTCCGGGAAAAGAAGATACAACTGTGGCTACCCTGACCGTATAGGGCGGCATGCTATCCCTGGACAAGGATTGATAAAAGGTGAGTCCAAGAAGAATGACCACTACCAATATACTCAGGACTACCTGGTCTCGTTCGATCGAAAATCGGGTTAGGTTCATGTGTTAAATGAGATTTATTTCAGTTTTACTTTCTGCCCGTCCAGCAAAGTTTGAAGACCTGCAGTTGCAATCAACTGCCCCGGCTCAAGGCCACTTTCAATTTCAAATCCTCCGGCTGTAACCTCTCCTATTTCAACCGAAGTCCTCCTCACAGTTCCGGTTAAATTATCTTCTGTCTCAACCAGGAAGACAAAATTCCCATTATTGTCTTCACCAACTGCCTTGATTGGGGCAATTATTGCATCTGGTCTATCGGACTGTGAGTCTGCAAAATTAAAAGATACTCTCGCTGCCATACCGGGAAGGATCTGCTCAGTAGGATTTTCAATCTCGATATCAACAGGATAGGTTGCCGAATTGCTGGAGGTGATCGGAGAGATTTCTATTACTGTCCCGATGAACGTTTGATCGGGAAGCGTGGAAAACAGAACCTGAACACTCATTCCGACCAGAACCCGATTGATCACATTCTCTGCCAATTCCAGCTCCACTTTCTTCTTATCTCCGGCATTCAGGATGGCAAAAATATGTCCTGTCTGCACCCGCTCATTCACTTTCCCTTCTGTGCTGGCTATAATACCATCGCTTGGTGCATAAATAAATCCATAACCAATTCGTGACTTTTGCAAATCGCTACTTCGGATGGCAGCTTCATATTGAGATAGTGTAGCCTGATAATTGTTCCTGGCACTTTGATAATCTTTCAAAGCCGTGCTGCCCTTCTCATAAAGGGTCTTGACTCTGTCGAACTCCGCTTTGGATGTGTTCATGGCCGACTCAGCACTCCTCAGTTCTGTCAATGATTTTTGATAATTCAGATTCGATTCCACATTATCCAGACTGGCTATAAGACTCCCTTCTGATACTCTTTGTCCTTTTTTTACATTGACCCTTTGGATAACTCCCGTTTCCCGAAAACTGAGCTCTATCTCATTCCCCGCCTTGGCTGTACCAGTAAATTCTCTAATCTGGTCTGTTGGCGCTTCACCCACGGTCATATATTTAACAGGTCTTAAAACCTCCTCCCTCACCTCTTCTTTATTCTTGCACTGGAAAAGGATCAATGTTAATGCAATAAGGATGTATTTGTTCTTGTATGGTTTCATAGCATTACTGATTATTAAGAAACTCGAAATATCTGTTATTAAATTCCTGTTGTTCAGCCGGTGTGGTAAACATGCTGAAGAATCCAACAGCGAACTCCAGCTGCAATTGAGATTGAATGTAATCATAGACCGCAACAGCATAACGCTGCTGTGCACCAAGCGCAGTTTGCTGGGCGTCAATTAACTGCGTAATATTGATGTCACCTGCCTGGTATTTATCTCGTAGCAGCTCAAAATTTGCCACCGCATTATCGGCCGAAGTTTTGCTGAATTCGATATTGGTAGATGTAGACACCACACTAAGAACTGAGGTCTTGACCGCTAATTCAAGTTGCTGATCCAATTGCTCCCTTGTGTTGGCCAATTGTTCCAGTTGAATTTTTGAAGATTGATAGTCTACTTTTCTTCTGTTTGCATCGAAAATCGGAAATGCCAAACCTACGCCTATACTCCAGGTATTGTTCGGAATATTTAAAGAATTGCCAGAGGCCCGGCCACCCCTCAACAAAACCTGTTGCATTTGACCCTGGAGGGCAATATTCGGTGTGTAGAACACTCTCTTATTTTGAATTTTCTCTCGCTCTACCGCTTTGATCTGCTCCAGGATGAACTGTTTATTCGGATTGTTCCTGGTTGACTCATCAACAAGAAAATCAACAACAATCTTGAGATCTTTGCGATTATTTACAAATGAAGAAAAAGCATTATCCCTAAATTGCATATAGAGTTCATCGGCAATACCGATATCATCTATTTCAAATTCTTCTTCCAGTGTATTTGCCAATGATGTATTTAATTGAAATTTTGCGGCCAGCAGGTTGGTAGATGCCTCTACCACAGATTGATTTGCTGCCGCCACCTCACTTTCCCACCGAAGTATTTCCGCCCTGCTCGCAGTTCCCAGATCGACCCTGATTCGGGCCAGCTCCAGATTTGTCTTGAAATTCTCCAGATTTTCCTTTTCTATATTCAGTACCGTTTTCGACGCGAGTACCGAGAAATATTCAAAGTAAGTATTCAATAATACATCCAAAATCTCTGCCTGCGTGGCAAACTCCTGTGCTTTCTGCAAATAGCTCGCAATCCTGATCCCGGCAAAGGCTCTTTCTGAAATTATTACCTGATCGAGTGCCAATTGACCTGTGACTTTTCGTTCAGGTAAGTCAAGAAGTTCAGTTGCCTGTTCAAAACGAATTTGAGAAGCATTAACCCCAAGGTCTAATGTAGGCAGCATATTGGTCCTGGCCGATTTCACGTCCTGAATGGCCAGGCTGAT
>JBPCUI010000316.1:0-6532 GCA_051011235.1 Flavobacteriaceae bacterium | reverse complement strand
AGTGACAGGATGGCTAAATACAACCAATTACTCCGAATAGAGGAGGAACTTGGAGATACGGCATATTATCCAGGCGAAAAAGCTTTTAAGCTTAATTAGATTTGAACTCTTATTATCGAGATATAAAGCCCTTCCGAAAATGAAGGGTTTTTTATGCAAACACAATTCGACCAATAAAGAAATGAACTATCTTGTAGATATAAAAGGCCAGGTTTAATTATGAACAATTTTCTCTTTGTCTCAGCCGAAAATGACGCCATAGCCAATTGTAAGGCAGGGGGTATGGGTGACGTTGTAAGGGATGTTCCCAGGCAAATAGCCCAAAGAGGAGATAAGGTACATGTTGTAATTCCTTCTTATAGTCGATTACACCGGGAAGGGGGAACATTAAAAACCAAAGTTAACTTCAATTTAAGGGGGATTATTTACACGGCCGAGCTCTATGAACTAATACCTAAACAGGAGTTTAAAAATATTTATCACTACGCCGTTCACCATTCCGAGATAGAAGGAGGAGACATAGCTCATATATACCACAACGATGCAGAGCAGCCCTTTTATACAGATGCCATCAAATTCTTTATTTTCTGTACAGCGGTTGCTGAAGCTATCAAAAAAGGCGTTTTTGGAAAATTGGATGTTGTTCATTTGCACGACTGGCATACCAGTCTGTTGTTATTCCTCAAAGAATACCACCATGGATATAAATTATTACAGAAAATTCGATTTGTCTACAGCATCCACAATCTCGCCATTCAGGGAATCCGACCCTTCGAGAATAACTATTCGTCCCTTAGTACCTGGTTTCCCGATATCGAATTGGATCGGCAAAAGCTAATGGACTATAGATACCGGGATTGTGTTAACCTGATGGCAGTTGGTATTCGGCTGGCAGATAGTGTGCACACGGTTTCACCTTCATACAAGGACGACGTTCTTAAACCGAGCGCCCCGCCCGAGTTTATTGGTGGAGAAGGTCTTGAAGAGGATCTCAATACTGCACAGAATGAAAGCAGACTTTATGGAATCTTAAACGGTTGTAATTATAAAAATATCCGGGCGGCAGAAAGAAATCACATCTATAAAAATACTATTCGTGCAATTTTCAAATGGTTACAACAAGAGTCAAAGAAGTACAAGGCCGATTTTCTGGCACATACCGGTGAGAAAGTGATCGACCTCCTCGAGGAGCGTCCGGCATTTATTTGTTCAAGTGTTGCCCGACTTACACAACAGAAGTTTTATTTCTTTAAACGATCACCTGAGGCGTTTGTGGAGATATTAAAAATTCTTGAAGAAGCCAATGGTATTTTTATGTTGCTGGGTACCGGTGCTCCCGAATACGAGGAATTGTTCAGGGATATGAGCTATAAGTATAAGAATTTTATTTTCACTAATGGTCAATCCGAAGACGTTATAGATTCCATTTACCTGGAATCTGATCTGTATTTCATGCCCAGTTTGTTTGAACCCTGTGGAATAAGCCAGATGTTGTCTATGAGAAACGGGAACCCCTGTTTAGTACACAACACCGGTGGGTTAAAGGATACGATAACACATATGAAAACGGGGTTTGTATTTGGAGGGGACAGTTACGATGAAAAAATTGTAAATATGATTAACGGATTACATGAGGCTCTTGATATTTTTTCGAACAACAAACCAAAGTGGGAGGAGATGCAGGACAATGCCAGAAAGGTGCGGTTTACCTGGAAAAAATCTGTAGATAAATATTACACGGATCTTTACAATATAACTTCTTAAAACAATGCAATAACTTGCGTTATGCTTAATTTATTCGATGCTGTTCAATGAACTAGAAATAGCAGGCCGTAATTGTTAGGCTCCATCGATTTTGCTACCTTTACGATTCTGTTCAATTTACAAAATACACACACATGTCAGACAAAGCTATACTCGAATTCGAAGGTGAGAAATATGAATTTCAAGTAGTAGAGGGAACGGAAAATGAACTGGGTATCGATATTAAAACACTTCGGGGTACCAGCGGTTTAATTACCCTGGACCCTGGTTTTAAGAATACTGGTTCGTGTGAGAGTGGAATCACATTCCTCGATGGCGAGAAAGGGATTCTTAGGTACCGGGGTTATTCCATTGAAGAACTGGCCGTTCATGCGGACTTCCTCGAGATAGCATATCTGCTTATTTTTGGAAGCTTGCCCAACCGCGGGGAACTGGATAAATTCCATGATGATATCAGGAATGAATCCCATGTAGATGAAGAGATGAAGAAGATTTTGGATGGCTTTCCCAAATCAGCACATCCGATGGGTGTTCTAAGTTCATTAACCAGTGCCTTGATCGCATTTAATCCATCTTCTGTAAACGTATCATCCGAAGAAGATATGTATCATGCTATTGTAAGGATCCTGGCTAAATTTCCAGTCCTGGTTGCCTGGACTATGAGAAAGCAGAAGGGACTGCCCTTGGATTATGGTGATGACAGCCTGGGCTATGTGGAGAATATACATAAAATGATGTTTAAAAGGCCAAATAAGGAATATCAGCTCAATCGCGTTGTCATCGATGCTTTAGATCAGCTGTTGATCTTACATGCCGATCACGAACAAAATTGTTCAACTTCTACAGTTCGGATAGTAGGTTCGTCACATGCTGGATTATTCGCCTCTCTTTCTGCCGGAATATCGGCACTATGGGGGCCATTACACGGAGGGGCCAACCAGGCCGTACTTGAAATGCTTAAGGCTATTCAGGCAGACGGCGGAGATACAAAGAAATTTATGGCTAAGGCCAAGGATAAGGACGATCCTTTCAGATTAATGGGCTTCGGTCACCGGGTGTATAAAAATTTCGATCCCAGGGCTAAGATCCTTAAGAAAGCAGCCGATGAGGTCCTGGCCGACCTTGGCATTGAAGATCCCATACTCGATGTTGCTAAAGGGCTGGAGAAGGAGGCGCTGGAAGACCAGTATTTTGTTGAAAGAAAACTTTATCCGAATGTAGACTTCTATTCGGGCATTATATACAGAGCACTCGGGATTCCAGTTGAGATGTTTACGGTAATGTTTGCAATGGGACGTTTGCCGGGATGGATTGCACATTGGAGTGAAATGAGGCGTCATGGAGAACCTATTGGCCGACCCAGACAGATTTATACCGGAGAGAATAGCAGACCTTTCGTAGCCGTTGATAATCGCTAGCCTTTAGTTCTTTCAATGCTTCATTTAAACGTAGTTGATGAGATCTCACCTTTAAAGGCGGTAGTATTAGGCATAGCGCGTAGCAGTGGCCCTGTACCCAGACCAGAAGATGCGTATGACCCCAAATCTCTGGAGCATATACTTAACGGAAATTATCCCAGAGAAGAGGATATGATACCGGAAATGGAGGCGTTTGCCCAGGTGTTCCGAAAACACGGAGTGGAAGTTTTCCGACCGGAGCTCATACCGGAATGCAACCAGATCTTTTCCAGGGATATCGCCTTTGTTATTGATGATAAATTAGTTAAAGCCAATATCTTACCTCACCGGGAGGAAGAATTTGAGGCCATTCTTCACGTATTAGAGTATATCTCGCCAGACAAGATACTTTACCCACCGGATGAAGTCCATATAGAAGGTGGTGATGTAATGCCCTGGTACGATCATATATTTATCGGTACATATACGGGTCATGATTACCCTGACTACATTACGGCGCGAACTAATTGGGAAGGGGTGGAATACATTTCGCAGATGTTTCCCGATAAAAAAGTAAAATCATTTGAATTGCGAAAGTGCATTGTCAATCCCCGTGAAAATGCTTTGCATCTTGATTGCTGTTTTCAGCCAATTGGTAAGAATAAGGCCATTATTCACAAAGATGGGTTTTTGATAGAAGAAGAATACCAATGGCTGGTCGACTTTTTCGGAAAAGAAAACCTTTTTGAAATAACTGCCGATGAAATGTATCGCATGTTCAACAATGTATTTTCCATCTCACCCGACGTCGTGGTATCTGAACAACATTTTACCCGCCTTAACCATTGGCTGCGGGAACAGGGCTTTACTGTTGAGGAAATTCCTTATGCTGAGGTCTCCAAGCAAGGAGGTCTTCTTCGTTGTAGTACGCTTCCGTTGGTTCGGGAAAAGATCTAACAGCTACATTCTAAATTTCAGATCGAAATTCTTCACCCGGATTGAGGTGTCTAAGCCCATTTTAGAAATTTAAAGAAAACTTTAACGAATATTTATTTGATTTAATAGACGAGTGGTCATATTTTTGAAAACAGTTGAAGACTATGCAGAAGACACTCAAACACGAAATAAAAGCAGATTATCTTTTAGAAAAGGGTATGGAACTACTCTGGGCAAAGGGATATAATGCAACCAGTGTAAACGATGTCGTTACGGCTGCTGGAGTTCCCAAGGGATCATTTTATTTCTATTTTGACAGCAAAGAGGAATTTGTAGCCCAAGCTATTGACAAGTACTTCACTGATAAGGTCTCGCCAGTTTTTGAAATTCTCAATAAGGAGGGTACTTCACCAAAAGAGCGAATCCTTGCCTTTTATGAACACCGTGTAAAGGTGCTAAAGGAAGAAATGGATTGCAGGATGGGATGCCTGGCTAGTAATTTGGGTAATGAGATGGCCGAACACAGTGAGGTAATAAGGAAGAAAATTGCAGAGAAGGAGTACTGGGCATATGGGAAACTCATCGATGTGATACAGGAAGGTCAGACACTGGGAGAGATTAGTCGGAACTTGAGTGCTACCGATCTCGCCACTTTTATGGAAGATGCCGGCAAGGGAGCGATGATCACTATGAAAGAGATGAATAGCGCCTATCCTATTGACAATGTAATGAATGTTATAAGGAAGGTTTTACTTAAATAATTTTTTTTGAATATATAGATGACTGGTCAATTAGTTAATTATCGAAAATATTTTATTGATTTTGTCCGATCTAGACGACACCAGGCGTCAAAGATTTAAAGAGATTGCAGCTTGGATATTTGAACAACAACTAAATCATTATACTTATCAACTATGAATGCATTGAAAAAGGCAGGTCGGGTTGCCAATAAATTTGCAGTTAATTGGGCCAATTTTGTTATCAAATTCAGGTGGCCGGTGCTGCTGGCAGCAATACTTTTGGCATTTGGACTGGCTTCCCAGGGTAAAATGGAATTCGATGGCGACTATCACGTATTTTTCAGTGAGTCTAACCCCGAATTAGAAGCATTTGACGCCCTGCAGGACAAATACACCAAAGACGACAATGTTATAATGGTTCTCGCTCCGGAAAACGGTGACGTTTTTACCAGGGAGAATCTGATTGCTATTGAAGAACTCACAGCCGAGGCGTGGAATACACCTTATTCGTCAAGAGTTGACGCCATTACAAATTTCCAGCATACGCGGGCCGAAGGTGATGATCTTTACGTGGATGATCTTTCCTATGAATCGGAGAATAAAACAGATGAGGAGATTATTGAGATCAGAAAAATCGCCTTAAAAGAACCACTTCTTATCCATCGACTAATAAATGAGCAAGGAAGTGTGACGGCAGTAAATATTACTGTTAGATTACCAGGTGAAGACAGCGCAACAGAAATACCCGAAGTTACTGATTTTACCAGGCAAATGGTTGAGGATTTCAAAACAGCCAACCCTGATTTTGAGGTATATACTACTGGTTTAGTACCCCTTAACACAGCTTTTTTCGAAGCCTCTCAACGCGATCTGGCCTTAATTGGTATTATGTTGCTTATAGTGGTTTTTGTGACCTTAATCCTTACCAGGAACGGGTTTGCAACTATTTCCACACTGATGGTTGTACTGCTCTCCATCATGTCGGCCGTGGGATTCGTTGGATTAAGCGGTATAAAGCTCACACCACCTTCTTCTGTTTTTCCCACTATGATCCTGACCTTAGCCGTTGCAGATAGCATCCATATTCTGGTAACGATGTTGCAGAAAGTCAGGACGGAAGGGCTGGATAAGAAAGAGGCTATAGTAGAGAGTATGCGGCTTAATTTTATGCCTGTGTTTATCACCAGCTTAACTACGGTGATTGGCTTTCTAACAATGAACTTCGGAGATGTACCGCCTTTCTGGCATTTGGGAAATATAACTGCTTTCGGAATGACTATGGCCTTTATTTACTCCACGACCGCCCTGCCGGCCCTGATGGCCATCTTCCCTATGTGGAAGAGGAAAAAGGCAGCAGTACGCAAAACCAAGAAAATGGACTGGTATACCAGGCTCGGATTCTTTGTAGTCAAACAACCAGTCAGGGTGAGTGTAGTATCCCTCGCTATTATTGCAGCGCTTACTTATCTGGCTACGCTTAATGTCTTTAATGACGAGTTTGTTGAATATTTTGACGATTCGGTTGAGTTTAGAAGGCATAGTGATTTTATAAATGATAACCTCACCGGTTTTTACAATGTAGAATATTCGATAAGTAGCGGGGAAAGCGGCGGTATTAACAATCCTGAATATTTAAAGCATCTCAATGAATTTGAAGATTGGCTCAACCAACAACCGGAGGTAGTACATGTGAAT
>JBPCUI010000315.1:0-2738 GCA_051011235.1 Flavobacteriaceae bacterium | reverse complement strand
ATTTGGAAGGATCAGGGATATAAATGGAAACCTGCTTAATGAATCAGCTTCGGAAGGTGTTGAACAGTTCAGGGAGTATTTTGTTCAACAGTTGTTGATAAAAAATGATACAGTACCAGCCCAAGAGCAACTCATGCTAAAGAACCGTCCCTTATTTGCAGAACAACCAATATTTCAGGGATCGGTTCTAAATCAATACTGGATGAATACACCTTTGAAAAAATAAAAAACCGCTCTTAGTAACATGCACCAAAAGCGGTTTTAGTTTGCGATAAATATCAATTAAGTGGTTACAGCTTCTACCTTGGCAGATTTCACCGTTTTAATAATTCTTCCGGCTACTTTGTAGGGATCTGCATTTGATGCAGGTCTTCTGTCTTCCAGCCAGCCTTTCCAGCCACTTTCTACTGTAGCGATCGGGATGCGTATAGACGCACCACGGTCCGAAACTCCATAAGAGAATTCACTGATCGATTGCGTTTCGTGAAGGCCGGTGAGGCGCTCGTCATTAAATGCACCGTAAACATCAATGTGGTGCTCAGTAACCGGGCGGAAAGCTTCACAAATTGCCTCATATACTTCCTTACTACCTGCATTGCGCAGCGTACCGTTAGAAAAGTTGGCATGCATTCCACTACCATTCCAATCTCCTTTAACAGGTTTTGGATGCAATTCTATGTAGTAACCGTATTCTTCAGTAATTCTGTTGAGTAAATATCGGGCTATCCAAAGCTCATCTCCAGCTTTCTTTGCACCTTTAGCAAAGTTCTGGAATTCCCATTGCCCGGGAGCTACTTCCTGGTTAATACCTTCTATATTAAGTCCTGCTTGAAGGCAGACTTCCAAATGTTCATAGACAAAATCTCTACCCCATGTGAATCTTCCGCCTACAGAGCAATAGTATTTTCCCTGAGGTCCGGGGAACCCGCCTCTCGGGAAGCCCAAAGGAAGATCTGTTTCTGTGTCCATGAGGAAGTATTCCTGCTCAAAACCGAACCAGAAATCCGCGTCATCATCATCAATTTGTGCTCGGGCATTCGATGGGTGAGGTGTTCCATCAGCTTTCAACACTTCGTTCATAATCAGAAAGCCATTCTCCCGCTGAGGATCCGGGTAGATCGCTACAGGTTTCAACAAACAGTCAGAAGCTTCGCCAGTCGCTTGTTCGGTAGAACTACCATCAAAAGACCATATTGGACAACTTTCCAGTTTACCATCAAAATCGCTTAAGACTTTAGTCTTGCTTCTCAGCTCTTGGGTCGGCTGATGTCCATCCAACCATATGTACTCTAATTTAGCTACACTCATAATACCAAGGTTTTATTATATTTTAAATGACCGTCAAAAATATATTTTTTCTTATTATTGCCACAACATTTTTAGGGGTAAATATTAAAATTATCGACATAATTATTAACACCCCCTTTTTTTTAGGGGTAATTTGCAATATTTGCATTATTTTCGGGTTTAACTGCTAAATGCTTAAATAATCTCTATACAGTCCTCAAAAAAGATAAAATGTCAAAAATACGATTCGAAGCAATAAGGCAAGCGCACGGGATCAAGAACAAGATCATTAAAGAAAAAGGAAGAAGATCGGATATGTTTGGCACACATGTCTTTAATGAGGAGCGCATGTTGCAATATCTTACCAGAGATGCATTAAAAAGCGTTAAAGATGCAGTCCTGTCCGGTTCCAAGATTAATAGAAAAACAGCAGACCAGGTAGCGGAGTCGATGAAGGCCTGGGCGATCTCAATGGGCGCTACTCATTACACCCATTGGTTCCAACCGCTTACGGGATCTACAGCCGAAAAACACGATGCATTTTTTGACCTGCTGGCCGATGGCAGAGCACTGGAAAAATTCGAAGGAGGTCAATTAGTACAACAAGAACCAGATGCCTCCAGCTTTCCCAGCGGTGGTATTCGCAATACTTTTGAAGCCAGGGGTTATACTGCCTGGGATCCTACCTCTCCTGCTTTTATTTACGGGAATACACTTTGTGTCCCAACGGTATTTGTTGCTTACACAGGAGAAGCATTGGATAATAAGGCTCCGCTGTTAAGAGCTTTACACGCAGTAGATGAAGCGGCCACTGCAGTGGCGAGGTACTTTGATAAAAATGTTAACAAGGTTTACGCAACACTTGGGTGGGAACAGGAGTATTTCCTTATTGATAAAGCCCTGGCCTATTCCAGACCAGACCTGGTACTTGCCGGACGCACCCTGGTGGGTCAGGCTGCTGCCAAGGGACAACAATTAGATGATCACTATTTTGGAGTTATTCCTTTGAGGGCAATCAGCTTTATGAAGGATCTCGAAATGGAGTGTACCCGTTTAGGGATCCCGGTTAAAACGCGCCATAATGAAGTAGCGCCGAATCAATTTGAAATTGCCCCTGTTTTCGCAGAAGCAAACCTGGCTGTAGATCACAATCTATTGCTTATGGATATAATGGAAAAGGTAGCAGACAGGCATCACTTCAAGGTGTTATTCCACGAAAAGCCTTTTGCCGGAATCAATGGCTCCGGCAAACACAACAATTGGTCTTTGGCCACGAATACCGGTGTAAACCTGTTGAGTCCGGGCACCACACCGATGAAGAACCTTCAATTCCTGACTTTCTTTGTCAACACAATTAAAGCAGTTGATACGTATGAAGAATTACTGCGTTCTTCAATTGCGTCGGCGAGCAACGACCACAGGTTAGGTGCAAATGAGGCTCCACCGGCTAT
>JBPCUI010000314.1:0-3373 GCA_051011235.1 Flavobacteriaceae bacterium | reverse complement strand
GGGAATTCCTTGAAAAAATTGACTTGAAGGGAAAAGAAAAAGGTATAAATCTCTATACTTTTGAACGCATTAAAACTCAATAATTACAATGTATAAATTCACCAACCGGAATCTACATAGGGACTTTGCTTATTTCTATGTGGGATTAATTATAGCATTCTCATTTTCGGGTATCGTCTTAAACCATAGAGAAGATTGGTATCCTATGGACTATGCTTATGAGAGCAATGAGGTGAAGATAGAATTACCTTCGGATGTCAGAGAAATATCCAGGGAAGAGATAGAAAGCTTTTCAAAGCAGTGGAATACAAGCTATGATGGGCATCGAGTGAGGGATAATACGCTCCGTGTGTATTATGAAGACAATGTTATTTTGGATGTAGACACAGAAACCGGAGTAGGTTTATTGGAATATAAGCGTAAAGTCCCGGTTCTTGGCCATACGATGTTCTTGCATAAATCTACCAACTCATTCTGGATCTGGTATTCAGACATTTTCGGAGCAGCAATGCTTCTAATTGCCATTACAGGTATATTGATGCTCAATGGAAAAAACGGTTTTGCAAAGCGAGGTTGGAAATTGGCTGTAGCCGGCATGCTCGTTCCAATATTGTTTTTATTCCTGGCTGCATGATCTGTCGCTTTAATAGTCCAAAAAATTCCGGTTAATACTTTTTGATGTTAAGCGAGAATTTTAAATATTTGACCTTATGCCATTTACATTATACAACAAGCTCAAAGATCCGGAACAACTGATCAAAAGTATTATTGACAATGTACCCGGAGCCATTTACCGATGCAGATGGGACGAGACCTTTGAAATGCTTTTTATCAGTGATGCATTCCAAAAAATTACTGGATATCCCATCACCCAATTTATTGGTAAAAGCAAAGAGTCTTTTGTCGGGCTAATTTTTCCCGATGATCTGGAGGAAAGCCAGGCCAGGGTTGAAAAAGCTCTGCTGAAGAAAGAGAGTTTTGATATAGAATACAGGATGGTTCGGAAAAACGGAAAGGTGGTATGGGTAAATGAGCGGGGAAAGGGAATTTATGATAAGAAAACAGGTCAGCTCCTTTTTCAGGATGGAACATTCTTCGATATAACAGAAAAAAAACTTATTAGTGAAGAGTTACTGCGGAAAGAAGAAATGCTTCAGGAGGCTGAGAAACTAGCTCACATATTGATCGTTGGAGGTGAAAATCAGAACGTGGAACTAAAATCCTCCCTCCGTTGGAATCTCCATGCCGGAAAGGTAGGAAAGGAGATAGAAATTGCCTGGTTAAAGACCTTGGTGGCTTTTATGAACTCCGATGGCGGGATCTTATTAGTAGGAGTAAGCGATGCCGGAGAGATCCTGGGTACGGAGGTAGACAAATTCACGAGTGACGATCGGTACCTTCTCCACGTAAACAATGCGATAAAATCGCACATTGGATTAGAACACATCAACTACCTCTCCTATGGCTTGGTCCCGATCAAGGGAAAGAGAATATTAAAGATTGAATGTAAGCCCAGCAAAGATGCCGTGTTTCTAAACGTTGAAGGGAAAGAGGAATTTTATGCAAGATTCGGACCAAGTTCACGCCAGTTATCAACTAAAGAAGTCCTAAACTACATGAAGAACCGGTAAAGCTGGCACATCTATATTTAGTAACACAGAAAAATAAAACCTAAACGAATATGCAGTACAGGATATTTATCATTTTCGTTCTTCTTTTTTCTTTTGCTTGTAAAAAGGAAAAGAAAAGCGAACGTAAAACTGAATCGAAGGCCATTGTAAAACACAACCAGCTGACCGACGCTGAAAAGGCCGAAGGATGGGATCTGTTATTTGATGGCAAGACTAAAGAGGGCTGGCATTTGTATAATTTCCAGGATTCAACCTCGGTATGGATAGTTGAAAACGGGACGCTTTATTGCAAATCAAAAGAAGGATCTGGCAGACACGGGGATTTGGTCACCGATAGGGAATTCGAAAATTACGAATTGAGGTTCGAATGGAAACTCGCCGAAGAAGGCAACAGCGGGATTTTTATCAATGTTCAGGAACAGCCCGATAAACCGGCAACCTGGCATACGGCTCCGGAGTACCAGCTTTTAGATAGCAAGCATATGGATTATGCAATTGATAACACCAAACACTCCGGCTGTCTCTACAGTTTTTCACCACAGAGTAATGTGGTGGACGCAAAGCCTGCAGGGCAATGGAATACTTCTGTGATTAAGCAAATGAATGGAAAAATAGAATTCTATCTCAACGGAATTCAGACGGCAGAAGCAGATTTTAATTCAGAAGAATGGAAAGAGTGGATTAAGACCTCCAACTTTAAGGTCTTTCCAGATTTCGGACTTGCCACCAAAGGCCGTATAGGTCTGCAAGACTGGTTTTCGGATGTGTGGTTTCGGAATATTAAGGTAAAGACGCTGTAGCTGTAATTCACTTGAATAGTACAGCGGTTATTTCTTATATTAGTTAATATAATTGATCCTCAGTTATTTTAGATTATTTAATAACGGGAATCTAAGGCAATATTATGAAATCCGACAGCGCTTCCGTGTGGAACATTTTTTGTACTAGTATTAAGTCACCAGGAGAATTTTCAATTGACTTCGGCAAGACAACAAGACAGGGCTATTTTTGGCGTCTCTGCGGACTTTATCTCTGCCTGCCCATGCTGGCAATTCTGGCTATTTCTCCTGTAATGGACAAGCTCGATGGAGATGAGGTAATGATTATCGGGGCACAGGTTGCGCTTCTTTTACCTTTGCTCTTCCTCAGCATCTGGCTACTTGGCAAGCTGCTACCGAAAGTCGTCGAACCTATGAAGAAGGAGAGTGGGAGGGAGCTGTACTGGCTATTGGCGAGCAATTATTTTTACCTTATCGGCGCACCCTTGGGAATTGTAGTGCTTATGGCAAACCTGCTGCCAAATCGAATTTTAAATAACGCAGTATTTTCAATAATCCCCCTCTTACTATTTATCGCGGCTGTTTTCCTTTGGCTGCGTTCGGCGGCATTATTAATACAAAGACAGACAGACTCGAGCTTAAGGAGAGCGGTAATAATAGCTGTCGGGGGGGCACTCTGCCTAATGTTTACCGCCTGGTTAGTGATTGGGGTGTTAGGAATACTGATACTACTGCCGATAGGTTTAAGCTTATAGCAGTTCTAGCGAGAAAACGTAAACAACACTGCCATTTACCGATCTTATATTGTAAATTAGGTAGTCTAATTTTCAGCCAAAATGAAAGCTACTATTCTGATTTTTCTCAGTTTATGCTTCTTCTCAAAACAAGCGTTTGCCCAGGAGACCTGGACCTGTTATACCGACAAGGCAGAATTGCTGATGGATAATCAGATCACCCTGGGTG
>JBPCUI010000313.1:0-23164 GCA_051011235.1 Flavobacteriaceae bacterium | reverse complement strand
AATACCTGATCTTCCAATGCGCCCACCGTAATTTCGAGCGGTAAGTCTTCTTCTATCTTGCCTACTTCAGATTCGTCGACCTTACCTTCGAAGATCATTTTCTCAACATCGGCAATTGCCGCAATCGTGGTCCCTTCATTAAAATTATTGCTTTCAATTACCTGGTTTCCCACCTCTACAGGAACTTCAAGTACCATACCGCTTACAGTAGAACGAATCAGCGTATTAGCCGAACTACTGAGACCACGGGTAGAACCGGTCTTCACAATATCATAGCGCTTATTAGCTGCCTGATACGACTGTTTTGCCTGATCGAAACTCACCTGTGCTCTTTCCAGGTCTACCTGGGAAATCACGCCTTTGTCGAACAGATTTTTTTGCCTGTCGTAATTTCGTCTCTGGTCGTCCAGATTGATCTTGGCCTCATCGATATCATTCCTGGCATCGTTGAGGGAATTCAGATTCGGTACGACCCGGATCTTGGCCAACAAATCACCGGTCTTAACATAGTCTCCTCCTTCCACATATACCTCCTCGATGACTCCTGATATATTAGGTTTAATGAGCACCTCTTCGAGCGGCAGGATACTTCCTGTTGCCACAGCTTTTTTGATAATTGTCTGCGTACTGGGCTTTTCCGTTTCATAGACCGTTGGGTCTTCGGCATTCTTCTGGTAGAGATAAACCATTGAAAAGCCAAAGGCCACAACAATTAATCCGAGAATGATAATAGTGATTGATTTTTTCATGGCTAATGTATTCTATTGATCGATGTAAATTTTTCTAGTTATAAAAAATTATTCTGTTCTTAATGCATCAATGGGTTTAACTCTAATTGCACTTTGAGCGGGTATAAATCCTGCCAATAAGCCTGAAATTATCAGGATGAACAAAGCCACAGTTACAACGCCAAGACTAACTGAGGGGCTCAGGAACATATCTACCGGTCCATTAGCATCCAAAAGTGCGTTGACACCAAAAATGAATAAGGCACCCATTACTATTCCCGCCATTCCTGAGATAATTGTCAGGAAGATTGATTCTAAAAGGATCTGCTTTTTAATGGACCAGGGATCTTCACCTAACGCCCTGCGAATTCCAATCTCTTTGGTCCTCTCTTTAACGACGATCAGCATAATATTACTTACACCAATGATTCCCGATAGCAAAACGAGTATTCCAACAAAATAGGCAATGAATGCCATGGCACCGAAGAGGCTTTCAACCCGGTTGTACTGTTCATAGAGATCAAAATAGCCTATCGCACGATCGTCTTCCGGATGGATTTTATGCTTTTCCTTCATCGTGCTGATAATTCTTTCTTTCAGCATTGTAATGGAGTGGCCATCTTTGGCGGTAATAGCCATCCAACCCACATCCTCACCCCTGCTAAAGGCCTGAGAGAATGTTGTGAACGGAACAAATATTTCTTTCTGTGCTTCTTCACCGTCGTCCCCTGTATTGTTTTTTTTGTATGTACCCACCACCATAAAATTTACACCCTGAATTTTGATGTAAGTCCCCAGGACTTCCTCTTCAGCATCGTAAAGATCGTTCCTCACGCCTCGTCCAATAATTGCAATTTTTCGCTTTTCCCGAATATCGTTCTCATTCAAAAAACGACCAGAAGTGATGGTCATCGGATCCTGGTTTATAATTTCAGGATAATCCCCATAAACGTTGTAGGCACCCGTGTTAATCCCTCTTACCACATTACTGCCACCCCGAAAACCACCCAATCGGTTTCTGGGAGAAATAAATCGCATGTTCGGAATATTCTCATTGATGGTCTGTACATCTCGTATCTTAAATTCAAACTCCCTGCCTTTAGGTAAACCGGCATATGCCTTGGTGGTACTTCGGGTCCACATAAACATTGTATTTGTGGCAATATCGCCAAAGTCTGCCTTGATGCCATTTTCCAACCCTTTTCCGGCCGCCAATAGAATAATAAGGATCAAAATGCCCCAGAAAACTCCAAAAGCCGTAAGTACGGTTCTGAACCAGTTTGTGGTGAGCACTTCCAATATTTCTTTCCAACGATCCCTGTTAAACATAGCTATTCTTTCTTATTCATCCTTTAAGGCCTCGATCGTATGGATCCTGGCCGCCCGCCATGCGGGAAAAAATCCTGCTATTGTGCCGGCCAGTATCAGTACCAATACGGTGGAAAGTGCGACGTTAAAGTTTACGGATGGATTCATTATATAATCCACTTCAACATGAGGTCCTACGAGTTCCAAAAGCCCCATGCTAAATATAAGGCCCCCAAATCCAGAAATGGCCGTAACAAAAATTGATTCATGCAATATCATTCCCACAATGGACCAGGGTTTAGCACCCAGGGCCTTCCGGATTCCAATTTCACGTGTTCGTTCTTTAACCACAATGAGCATTATATTACTAACACCAACCACTCCGGCTATAATTGTACATATACCGACAAACCAAAAGAAAAATTTAATATTGCCGGTAAGGCTATAATACCGCTTCGCTTCTTCCAAGGCACTCCACACATTGATCGCACTCGTATCATCCGGAGCAACAATATGGGCCTGTTGAAGGTAGCTCTGTAAGTCATCTTTAAACTCGACAGCCTGAGCAGCAGCTTGTTCAAAATTCTTTACAGGTGGCAGAGTATAGGACATATTATTTATGCGATCTCCACCGTTAAATACCCTTTGAGCCGTGGTAATTGGCATATAAATACGTTCTTCCTCCCGCTCCTCCTGCTCGTGAAAGAATCCAATGATTTTAAATGGAATTCCGGAAATATCAATGAATTCGCCCAAGGGATCTTCGACGTTTTTAAAGACATCTCTTTTGATCTTATTTCCGATAACCACTACTTTAGCCGTCTGCATTTCATCGTAGTAATTGATGAATCGGCCCTCAGACATTTTGCAGTTCTCAATTTGCTGAAATTGGTATGATACCCCCTGAACACCATAAACCAAAGCGTCGTTTCCGTAATTTACGGAAATGTCGCGCACAAAAATTCTGGGTGATTTATATTCGATTTCCTCTTTAAAAAGTTCACCCGACTTGGTGAAATTCTCATTTCGGAGCTGTATTCGCCGGCCTGGATTTAAGCCCTTGAATTCTTTAGAAGTTGTTCCCGGCCAGACCCATACACTGGTCGAGGCATCCTGTTGAAATTCATGTTCTATTCCATTTTGCATACCCTGCCCGAATCCCAAAAGGATCACAAGTATAAATATGCCCGAGGCAACAGATAAACCAGTAAGAAAAGTACGAAGTTTATTCTTGCGGATGGTATCAAATATCTCCTGCCATCTTTCAATATCAAACATCGGGTTGGTGACTTGTTGATTGATGAAAACTGTGATGTACTTAAATAAGACTTGATCTGGGGGAAATTGTTACACTTCTCATTACTAAAAAGTGTTAAAATCAAGCTTGTCAATTCAGCTTCTAATTTTCCGGTAGACGAAATAAAATAAGACTGCCACCAGAATATATGGAATTGCCATTAGATATACGATGCCATCATTGATCCCTTCGGCCATTGAATTTTCTCCTGAACTTTCCAGCACTGCGCGGCACATTGCGCACTGGGCAGCCGAATCCATTGGCATCAATAACACAGCCAGAAAAACAATTAGTACTAATTTTCTGCCAGTGGAAGCTTTAAGGCTGCCAATTGTCGCCGTGCTATTTTTCATATCAAGCGTGGGCATAATAGGGTGATATCATCAAATATACGATCACTCCGGAAATTGCCACATATAACCAAATAGGAAATGTGATCCTTGCCAGTTTCCTGTGTTGGTCAAATTTCTTTAAATAAGCCCGTGCATAGGTTCTCAACACCAGTGGTATAATGACAATCGACAATACTATATGGGTAATGAGTATAAAAAAATACAGATATCTCAAAATTCCTTCACCCCCATATGGGGTAGAATCCGAGGTCATATGATAGGCAACATACATGATCAGAAATAACAATGAAAGTGCAATGCAGCCAGTCATTAACCTCTGATGCGTGGTCCTTTTTCCGTTCCTAATGGCCCAAACTGCAGCAATTAGCAAAACGGCCGTTAGTCCATTGATACTTGCATAAATTGGTGGTAAGAAGACAAGAGGTTCAACTCCGGGCAACCTTATCCCGAACAAAAGGGCGACTACCACAGGTACAACGATTGAAATAACCACAATCACCCGGTTAAATCTTTTCTCCCGCCGATCCAATTCTGACATTTTATTCATCCAACAATTTCCTAATATCCTCCTTCAGGATGCTGATTTGTTCTGATTCGCCCTCGGCATTCGTTTTCTGTTGCTCGGGGATTGTACCCCGATAGTATACGATAGGATTCCCAAAATCGTCTAAGCGGGATCTCAGATAACCCTCCCTGTCCACTAATGCGAAAAGGCCGGAATGCTCAAAACCCCCGGGTACATCCGGGTCTGCGGCAGCATAAATATTGAATCCGGAATTGGCGAGTTCGTAAACCTGTCCACTATCACCAGTCAACAAATGCCAATCCATATCTGAAATGCCGTATTGTTCCGCGTATTCTTTTAATATCCCGGGTGTATCGTACACTGGATTAATTGTGAATGAAGCAACACCAAATTGTTCAAATTCTCTGAATTCATCCTGTATCTCAACCAGGTTCTTGCTCATGATCGGGCAAATGGTAGGGCAGGTGGTAAAGAAGAAATCAATAACATAAACCTTATCCTTATAGTCTTCATTCGAAATAATTATACTGTCCTGATTGAGCATAGAAAATTCTGGTACTTTTCTTTTTTTTCCATTTAAGGTGATAAATGCAAGCGGTTCATGGGACTCCATGTTGTGCATACGGCTCTCATCAACCACGTTTTTATCACCTATCCTCTTTACAATCTCGGGAATGAAAATAATGCCGAAGATCAATATGACCAGTGAGACCCAGATATAGGAATATTTTTTCTTTTTCATCAGTTCTCAGTCGCAGATTTCCTCTTCTTTAACGCCAGCCTGTATTCGGCCAGGATCACCTTCACATCATCTTCCATTTTATTGTTTATGTCGGCAACGGATGTAGCGTCAAAACCGTATTTAACACTTTCACCATCATCGTCATTTCTACCTCTCAGATTTCTTTCTTTGTCTATAATAAACACATAAGGTGTTCCTAACTGTTCGTCAAGTTGCAGATCGGTGTTTAAGGAGGTAAACAGTTCTTTGATCTGTTCTTCAGCAGCAAACACAAATTTCCAGTTAACCGTATCGGCAAGAATGCTCATCTCTTTTTTGAGTTCCAGGACCTTTTCTTCGGTACCGAATGGAACCACCATAACCATTTGGAAATCCTTGAATTCGTAAAAACGCTTGTAAATTTTTTGATTGAGATTAAAAGCATTTGCTTTCTTAACTTCCAGGTTCTCACCTAGAAAACCCAGAATGGTAATTTTTCCGCCCAGCCTTTCGGAACTCTGTAAAACATCTAATTCGGCGATATCCTCTGTCAGTATTGGTAAACGGCCAAAATTTGTTACACCAGATGCAAAAAAGAGATAGGCCACGAGTGGAAATACAAATAGGATTATTAAGACGAATTTCTTTTTCACTAGTCAAAGTAAAGTGGTGCAAAAATAAAAAAGACGGTGATGATACCGTCTTTTTATATTGTTAATTCCATTTTAGAAATCCCAGGTAACAAATCCATCTCTAAAGACCATATAGATGTAATCCGCTTCATAGAGGAGTATAGCTATCAGGTAGCCGACCAGAAATATAGGGGTCCATACCACTGCCCTGCGAAGACTGCTTTTTTCATCTCTTAAGTGCATGAAATCCCAGGCAATATAATAGGCTTTTACAAGTGTAAGCACTATAAATATCCAGTTGAGGATCTTCATACCAATAAGAGTATTCCCTGTAAGCACGGCAGGTTTAGTAATTCCCAAGAAAACTTCCACAGCTGTAACTATCGTCAAAAAAACCAGTACTCCCCAAATTTTTTGGGTGTTGGACTTAAATTTGAGTAAGCCTCTAAAAATTTCGAGTTTATGTTCGTGCGCCATATTCAAATCTTATTTTAAACCAGATAGAAAAATGTAAATACAAATACCCAGACAAGGTCAACAAAGTGCCAGTATAGTCCTACTTTCTCAACCATTTCGTAGTGCCCTCTTCGCTGGTATGTACCTAATATTATATTAAAGAAAATAATGATATTGATCACCACTCCGGAAAATACGTGGAAGCCGTGAAATCCGGTAATAAAGAAAAAGAAATCGGCAAAAAGCCTGTTTCCGTATTCATTGTGAATCAAATTTGCTCCTTCTACGACCTGATCCGCATCTTTAATTCTTTGAAGTGATTGTTCTCTGGTAAGCAAAGTTTTGTCTCCAGATTCTGTAATTGTTTCCGTGCGTATAAGTATGTTGGGATTGGCAAAAAGACCTTCGGTTACTTCATTTACACTGTAAGTTGGCAAAGCTTTATCCTGATAATACCAAATACCGTTCCTTCTCTCATGATTTACTCTTTCACCGGGGATAGATTTGGCAAAATCGGCAAGTGCAGCGCGTTCTCCCGTATCTGCCTTAACAAACTGCAAAATGCGACCCCCTTTAGTTTCAATCGCTCCGTAATCGCCCTTGATAAATGTAGCCCATTCCCAGGCCTGAGAACCGACGAAAATTGCACCACCGATGATGGTAAGGAACATGTAAAGGATCACTCTTTTCTGAATCATCCGATGACCTGCATCTACTGCCAACACCATAGTTACAGATGACATTATGAGAATAAAGGTCATAAATGCCACATAATACATTGGGTAATTTCCATGGAAAAAGGGAACATGGGTAAATACCTCATCAGCTATGGGCCAGGTTTCGATAAACTTAAAACGGGAAAATCCATAAGAAGCGAGAAAACCTGAAAATGTAAGTGCATCCGAAACAATAAAAAACCACATCATGAGTTTGCCGTAGCTCGCCCCAAGCGGTCTGTTTCCCCCACCCCAAACAGGTCTATCTGAAGCGGTAGTAACCGATGTTTCCATAAATTAAATATTGGTGTTTAGTGATTAATGGCAAATTTACATTTTTTTACATCATACAAAAGTGGAATTCGGCAAAACCCCATATTTTTCAATATTATCTGAAGAAAAAGAAAAACAATACCAGGTAAACCCATAGCAAATCTAAAAAATGCCAGAAAGTGGCTCCTAATTCCATTCCCAACATATTATCGGGACTGTATTTTGCACGAAGTTGATTGTACAATACAACGAGCAGCGATATAAGGCCTGCTACTACGTGTGCGATATGTACCCCGGCAATAAGAAATATATAGGACATGGTAATATTACTACTTGGACCCGTAAAATAATACCCTTGCCCAATTAGCTGAGAGAAGCCAACAAATTGAATGAAGATAAAAGCAATACCGAGGATCAGTGTGGTTATCAACCAACGAGTACATTGCTTCTTGCTGCCTGATCTGAGGGCCTTCTGAGCCAAAATATAGGTAAGGCTACTGAATATGATAACCAGGGTGCTTAGAAAAAAGGCCGAGGGGAGTTGAAAATCCCGGATCCAGTCTTCCCTGGTACTGCTCACAATGTAAGCGCTGGTCCAACCTGCGAATCCCATAATGAGACTTGCCAAACCAAACCACAGCATCATTTTTTTTGCCCTGGCGTTTTTTTCCTTAGCCGAGCGTTGTGTTACGTCCATATTGTTTAAAGAAATTTATCAGCCACGTAAGTAATTTGCATCAGAGTTATATAGCTCACACTTGCAAGCATCAATTTTTTCGCGGTTTTATTGTCTCGTTTTTCGAATAACATAAACGCAAATACCAACATTACCAAGCCCATCAATAGCACTAAAACTGCCGCCGGAAGAGACAGGTGCAATCTCCCGGTAACACCAAATGCAGGAACTACAGATATTATAATCATCCAAAAAGTATACATGATAATCTGCAATGCAGTTCCTTTGTCCTTCTTTCCTGTTGGCAATAATTTAAATCCTGCCCGTTTGTAGTCATCGTCCAGAATCCAGCCGAGTGCCCAAAAATGTGGAAATTGCCAAAAGAACTGTATCATAAAAAGTGTTCCCGGCTCAATCCCAAAATTATCGGTAGCTGCAACCCAGCCCAACATAAAGGGGATAGCTCCTGGGAATGCCCCGACAAAAACGGCTAATGGTGTTTTGGTCTTTAACGGTGTATACACACAGGTATAAAGAAAGATGGATATTGCGCCGAACATGGCTGTTTTAGGACTTAGATAATAGAGAGCAGCAATTCCTAAAACTGTCATAGCTATAGCGATCAGCATCGCGGTACTTACGCTCATTCTGCCCGAGGCTACAGGCCGGTTCCTGGTTCGCATCATCAAGGCATCAAGGTCGCGTTCAATTACCTGATTAAAGGCATTGGAAGCGCCCACCATACAATAGCCTCCAAAACCCAGAAGCAATAAAGCTAAAAGATCAATTTCATAAGTTCCTAATAGATAGCCGGCGATAGAGGAGAATACAACACTTACCGCAAGGCGGGCCTTTGTAATTTCCTTGAAATCGGTAAAAATGGAAGAAAACGTATTGCTTTTTACCGAACTAACTGCAGTCTTCATTGAGCTATCGTTACTTCGCTATCCGGGATTCCGTAGGTTCACCGAATGGCCCGCAAAGATAAGACCCACTTATATTTATTGCAACGAAATACAGTTGTTTATCATATATTTAGTCAAAAGCAGTTGCTTTTAGATAAATCAACATAACATGAAAAAAATAAGTTGGAGCTTTTTTCTAATGATCTTTTCCCTTGCGCAGTATGCGGTTTTCTGCCAGGATAACCAGGTGGTCATTAAGATCGACAGCCTTTCCAAAGATGTTTATATGCTTACAGGTCGGGGAGGAAATATCGGTATTTATATAGGCACTCATCATGTTTTTATGATAGACGACCAATTTGATCGACTTAGTGATAAGATCAAAGGAACAATCTCGACGCTTACAAACAAGCCAATCTCATTTTTATTAAATACACATATGCATGGAGACCACACTGGGGGTAACGCCAAGTTTAATGTACCTAATACCACTATAGTGGCTCATGAAAATGTTAGAGAACGTGTAAAAACGAATCAGGCTAAAAAATTGGAAAAAGGTGAAATAAACATGGAATACTTCAATAAAATGCTACCCGAACTGACTTATTCCGATCACATCACATTCTATGATGGAGATGAAATAATCAGAGCTTTTCATGTTCTCAATGCGCATACCGATGGCGATACCATGGTGTTTTTTGAAAAGAATAATGTACTGCACATGGGAGACACCTATTTTGCCGGCCGTTATCCTTATATCGATTTGAATAGTGGTGGAAGTGTTGACGGCTATATCAAAGCGCACAAAACAGCACTTTCCGTTATTGATGATAACACGGTAATCATACCAGGGCATGGGAGACCATCATCTAAGGAAGCACTGCAATCTTATATTAGAATGCTGGAAGATATTAAGTTGAAAATGGAAGCGGCGATCCTGGCCGGAAAAAGTTTAGAAGAAGTAAAAGATGATACCAGCATTAGTGGTAATTACGATGCTACACATGGCAGCGGATATATTGACCCAATTCAACTCCGCACCACATTTTATAATAGTCTGAAAGAATAAGGCAATAAAAAAACCGGTAATCTTTCGATACCGGTTTTAATTTATTGTAGTTAAACTACTGGAGTTTAAAAGTAATCGGAATACTAAATGGAACTCTTACAGGACGACCTCTTTGTTTGCCTGGAGTCATTTTCGGAAGCCTTTCAATAATTCGAAGTGCTTCTGCTTCAAGATTTTTATCTGGTCCTCTGTAACGGATATTTCCTATTGAACCATCTTTTTGAATGGTGAACATCACATTAACCCTTCCCTGAATACCCATTTCCTGAGCAACTTCAGGATATCGGAAGTTCTTTCTTATGTGCTTTTGCATCATTTCGTTGAAACAGGCCCTTTTGTCCTTGGCTCCTTCACAACCTGGAAAAATCGGCACATCTTCAATGACGGCAAAGGGAACATCGATATCCTCATCCAGTTCTTCCACTTCAACGTCATCTATTTCCATAACTTCTTCATCCTGACTCGTCTCAGTAGACTCAATAACGGTCTCTTCCACTTCTGCCTCATCTTCGACTACCTCGATCACTTCCGGTGCAGATGGTGGTGGTGGTGGTGGTGGAGTTTTGATTTGTTCGGTCATAGGTGCTTCTTCATCCAATGATTCTTCAACATTCAACGATATGTCATATTCAGTGGATTTTTCATAAGTTTTCCACTCCAGAGCGCCATAAACTAACGCCATAACAACTGTGAGACCTATTACAAAATATAGCCCACTTCTCTTTCTTAGGTCCGCTTTTGGATTCTTTTTCGGTTCCATCTTATTTTGATTTAATCTTCGCTAATTTAACTATTAATTTGATAAAATAGCAACTAATATCTCCATTTTAACCCGGTTTTAGGCGAAAACAGATAATTCACAAATAGCAAAGCCGCTAAAACCCCGATCAAATTCGCCATCGAATCAAGGATTTCCCCACTTCGATATGTAGTAAATACGGATTGTATCACCTCGATTGCCAGCCCGAACAGTACCATAAAAAAAGCGGTATAGACAAGTGCCGGTCTGAAGGAAAATTTTCCTCTTGTACGTTCTCTAATGAAGAAACAACACAAAAAAGCAGCTATGAAATAAAAGAGAAAGTGCACTGCTTTGTCCAGGTATGGGATCTGAAAATCTACTTCTTCAATATTTGAAAAGCTGAACAAACTTAAGAAGGTGATCAGCGCCATCCATAGAATAAATGCAAGCGTGAATTTATATGAATTAAGCACCTATCAAGTCCTTATACTCCTTCTCACTTAGCAGGTCGGCTATTTCCGAGTTATCGGATAGTTTTATCTTAACCATCCAGCCCGCGCCGTATGGATCTGAATTTACGATTTCAGGTGTAGCTTCGAGCTCCTCGTTAAATTCAATGATCTCACCGCTGAGTGGCAGGAAAAGATCAGAGACTGTTTTTACGGCCTCAACGGTCCCGAAAACTTCTTCCCTTTCCAATGTCTCGTCAAGTGTTTCTACTTCTACGTATACGATATCACCCAACTCGCCCTGAGCAAAATCTGTGATGCCCACTGTTGCTATATCTCCTTCAATACTGACCCATTCATGGTCTTTAGTGTATTTTAATTCAGATGGAATATTCATTTTATCAGAAATTGAATGGTGTGAATAAATGATTCTTTAAAATTGAACTTTTCACTTTATTCGCCAGCAAATGTACATGATAATAGCTAGGTTTTCAAATTAAATACCCAACACAAAAAATGTGTAATTATACCACTATCCAGATTAAGCCTACATATATCGAGTTCAGTTAATTACCGAAGTTATATCTTAGTGTAAATCCAGTATTTATGGTAGTTTGAGGGAAGGCCGTGGATACTGCAAACTTCGAAAATGAGTGATCGTAAAAGAATAGTGCATTGAGGTTTTTACTCAGTGCATAATCGGCGGTAAATTTAATCGAAAGAAGATTCTGCCCGGAGGTAATTTGGTTATTATCTATATTCAAGTTTCGGATAATAGTAATATTATCTCTCAGAGAGAAATCGGCCTTTAGGTTCAGATCCCCTTTAAGACGTTGCTTCTCTCCTCCTATTCTGGTAACCAATTTGACATCTTTAAAACGGTAGCCAAGCCCCAAGGTGTACTCCTCTCCGTTTATCTCTGTAAGCAGTGAATTGTCAAAACTCAACGAAAGAGCTCTATCTGTACGTACCTCAGCCACTACGCTCATCGAGTTATTCATTTCAAAATCTACGCGCATCAACGGATTGAACTGGTCTGAAAGCACAATATTGCTGATCACGTTTTCCGGGAGGATATCCTGATTTTCGGAATTGTAAGGAGGCAGATTGTCATTGATCAATTGCTGACGCTCCAGATTGGTCTGAAACAGATTTACACTGTAAACTGCGCGGTATCCATGGCTAAGAGAAAAACGTTTGAATTTTTTTCTAAACCATTTGTTCTTCATCAAGCCTGTGTACTTAATATTCCAATTGGGTAGTGGAATATCTCTGAAAGCATCGAGATTTACACCACTAGCGCTCTGGTTCGTATAGGCCGCAAAGAAAGCCGGAAGCAATACTTCCTGATTGGTTTTGCCATAACGGATCGGAAAACCGTCGTCATCCAATCCTTCATCTGGCAGTCCACGCTCCTGGACCTGTCTGTTCGCAATTACAATGCGGTTATCTTTGAACGTGTCAAAAGTTTTGGAGACCAGTTCATCACTTTTGCCAAAGGCTGAACCGATCATGATGGTCGAAATACTAAAATTTCCTGAGTTGTATGGGGTTAATTGGATATATTCTCCGTTTTCTACCCTGAAATTTTCCTGAAATGTCCGCAAAGACTGCCTGTCTGCGACAATGTCAATGGTTAGATCCGGAATGGGCTGAGCGGTGGCTGTAATATTTAGCTGTTTATTGGTACGTTTAATAAACTGTTCATTGAATTCCGGAAACACTGTAAGCCATCCATTTCTGGCCGCTTCGAAGCGCACATCCGCCTGACTACCAAATACGAATCCAAAGCTGGGACGTGTTGTTCCGATAAATCCAAGGGACTGGGTATAACCCGGTAAAACCTGGCCGTTATTCTGACTGTAATTTACATTGAGCCTTTTAACCATGGTTACCACATCGATCAGCGTATTGACCACTGGACCGGTTTTCCCCTTGCTCTTTTTGGTTTCTCCATCGGCCGGATTGCCCGCCTTGTCTACTCTAACTTCCACTGCATCACCTTTGCCTTCACGTTTTTTCAACCCTATAATATCGTAAAAGCGCGGCATACTTAAAGCTGCGGTCAGCGTATGTGTATTGGCATTTTGGACGGTGTTGATGTCCTCGCCAGTAACTTCACGGATTGCATCTCCACCTCGTTGCCAGTCGAAATTGCTGGTATATGTGTACTGGGTATTGATGAAGTCCAGGAAGGGTATTTTGTTTAACGGAATATCGTAATTCAACTGAAACTGCTGGGCGTGCCGGTTTGGTTCTCCAACATCAAAAAATCCGTTCCAGATCCCCAGATCGGGATTGATATTTGATTGCGGGTTTCCGGCTTCCTCAAAATAATTTCTTACGATTCTATTGTTTGAAGTCGTGAGATTAATGCGCAGTGATTTGGAAAGGCTGTAATTCAGGGCATATTGCCAATTAAAAAGATAGTTGCGTTGCTGAAGTAAAGGCAGCTCCAAACGTTCAACCCCCGGTTCCAAGACATCTCTGAAACGCTGCTGATTAAGCTGACGATTAATATCCGATTGTACAGAGAGGCTCGCCGGCAGCAAATTAAAATTCAAATCTTTAAGCCACTGCCAGTATCTGCTTCTCAAAATGGAATCATTATTTGCAAAAGGCTCTACACTGGCGGGTTTGAAATTGTAGTTGTATACAAATCCGGTCTGCACACTCTGATCCCGTAACTCCGCTACTTCAAAATCGCGGTGATCGGTTTCATTATATGAATAATTAAAGGTAAAATTCTCTACGTCATAGAAATTTTCCTTTGCTTCCTCGTTCCTGTTCTTCCGAACACCTATAAAGTTTATGCTGGTTCGTTTTGTATAATCCTCGGCCTGCTCCTTTATAGCTTCTGCTTCAGCAGCTGTATCTGCGGCAGAAATTCTATCATCCAGTTTTAGATCGTCGTAGACCGGGTCAAATTCCGGAGTGATAAGCTGTTCGCCAATACCGTAATTAAAGGGGATCTGTATATTCCATTTCTTAGGAAGAAGCTGTCCCACTTCTACATTGGTGACCAGGTCGTAGTTTATGGCATCTTCTCTGGCCCTTTCAATAGGTCTTTGATTTATCGCGCCAAATCCCGATGTGCTTAAACCTCCGGTAGCTGAAACATTTGCAAAATCTGCCAGGTTCGCATCCATGGAAGCGGTAGCTGCCCAGCCTCCGTCATTGTCAAATCCGGCAAGTCGAAGCTCATTAAACCAAACCTCACCCCTGGCCGTTAAATCATCAATATTCTTAAGCCCAACCATAATACTCCGAATGCTACCCAATGAAGGATTCCCTCTAATCCCAATTCGGATCTGTCCGGGTACTCTTGGATCAAATTCATTTACCAGGATTGCCTCACCTCCAACAATCTCATAAAAATTAAGATCGCCCAGTGATTGATCAGAGATGCCTTCAGATTTTATTTTTCTCAGATCTTCCAACGCCACATCCAGCTCGTTTATCGAAGGCCAGATCACTTCCGGTGCTGTAGATCCGAAAGGAGTAAACTGCAAGGGTACTTCGATCTGATAAAAATTATCGGTAAAGTCCGTTCCCATTCTAAGAAATCCAACCAGTGGTATATCGTCGTCCAGATAATCCGAATCCACAATTTTTTCGGCATGAAGGAACATCTTGATGCGCTTGTATTGACGCATATCCACGTCAACATTTTTAAATACCCCTCTTGAATCCTCGGCTTCAAGGCCATCAATTTTGAATGAAAGCGACTGCTCATTCTGTCTGATAATAGTATTGTTATTGTTCAGTTGTTCTCGCTGAACACCAGGCGGCAGCACATAAGGAATAGGAGTTCGCTGGCTGTTTTCCTCTATGTTAACGGTATTTACATCTACAAAGGTCGTATCGTCTTCCGGCAGGTCACCATCGGTCTGCAGTGTATTGGTATAGTTACGCCAGTCTCCCCTAACAAGATCGAGCGTTGCGAATCTCAGTACCACTGGGTCCGTGAAACCTGTGAGATACATCCGCATGTAGCTGATAGACCGGAAATCAACAATTCCTCCGATTGCATCCGTAAAGTCGCTCAAAGGGATCTTGTATTGTATCCAGCGTCTATTGAGTTGATCACCATTGGGAAGTGTAGGCGTAGTCCCTTCGTTGATATCAGTCACATAGGGGTCATTAATTGTCGTATTGGGTTCGATGGGTATACGATATTCAAAATATGAATTGATCGTATTCATTGTAAGGTCGCGATCCACATCCTCAACATCGGGCAAAGTAGTAGAACCTCTGTTGGTATTGGTAACCTGGACAGGTGAGTTCCCTTGCACATTGTTGAAATCTGTATAGCGCTCCAAAATACCACCCTCTCTGTTCAGGTAGTAAATAAAATTATCCAGGGCAGGATCTTCAGCCGGACCGTTATAGCCCTGGCTGGCTTCTTCCAGGTCGGAAAGTCCATCGAAACCTAAATCCTGCAATGCACGGTTGGCCTCATCGGCGTCGAATGCGTAAACCAGTGATTGCGTAGCCGGAACTTTACCCCAGGCCGTGGTGGTGGTCAAATCGTTACTGTTAACACCGGGCAAACCGTTTTCATATTGTTTTCTGCCGTCTTTCAAAATATCTTCGGAAATATTACCAAGGTTGATCACCAGTTCTCCCGGTGCTGTGGCAATACCATCGACAAAAGGATCCAGTACCCAGAACTGAACAAATTCCACGTTGGATTGTTCAAAATCGGTACTGCTTAGCGATCGCATAAGGCCACCCCATTTTTCATCGGGCTGAAGTACGTCAAAACCTGAGCTGGCATTATATGGACCCTTGTCATTAGGATAATAGGCAATATCCAGTGTGTTTTGAACGGTTGTCTGACCTTGTGCAATATCTGTTTGTGGAAAGATTTCATCGATAAAAACTCTTCGAGTCTCGTTCGTTGATATATCGTTATCTGAGATTGAGGTGGGTCGCTGATTCGTATAAAATATCGGGTCAATAGTATACCATGCTATTTTAGCCCTTTCAAAGCCGGTCTCGAGATCCGGCTCGCCATCCAGTCTGAACTCCTCCGGTGTACTGGCAAGAGACCAACCGAGCGATGAACGAATGTCGATAAGTGCCTGGGCTCCTTCAAAATCATCAAGATACGCTGTTGTTTCCCCGTTGAAATCTGCCGTCTTTGGGGAGTTGGGCCTGAGTACCGCAACTTCGCCCCTTATTGAAACGTTCGAGGCCACGTCTGTGTCAATATTAGGCAGTTTATTGACCAGCCGTGTTAAGAACGGGACTTCTGTAGACATATTTCCATTCAAACCAAAAATGGTATTGTTCACTGGCTCCAGTCCGAAATTGGCCTTTTGTGTAAGTGGTCGTTCGTTCAAATTCAAAAAGGTCCCCCCCAGGGTAAAATTCTCATTGAATTGGTGATCTACATTGATCCCGGTAAAGCGACGTGTCTGTTGTCCGAAAACAGCGTTGTTTTCAACATCAATGCTCACTGGGGTATTGGACGCCTGAAGACTTGGATCAAGGATCTGCACTGTCCCGGCCTGATAGTTCACCGTGTAATCTATTCCTTCTTGCAGCTGGCGCCCTCCGGCTGTTACGCGTACAGAACCGCGGGGAACATTAAAGGCCCCGATTGGGATCCCACTCGCCCCTTCAGATTTATATCGTCCTCGAAGCCTAAACCTGTTCTTTTGAGCATCCTGCAAAGAAGCAGCCTTGGTTTTAGCGTACATATTCCTAAAAACATACTTCTGTTGGTTCTCATTATAACCCTGGTCGTCATCTACATCGTATATACCACCTCCAAGGAGATCAAATATAAATTCACCGAAGGGCTCTACCTTGGTGAATATAATCTGACCGTTTTGGGTGTTTACTGTGATACCCGGAATGAAATCAAAAAATCCGTCACCACCCGGCTGCACGTCGTTGTAGACATTCAAACGATCTAAATTAAATACGTCCAACAGGATACGCTCTTCAAGCGGGCCATTCGGGTCGGTCTCATCGGGCCATCCTGAACCTGGTCCCTGAACTACAGGAGTGATGTAATTTCTTGGCGTTGGATCTGAATAAAGGATATTGAATTTAAAATCTTCCTGACTCAACTGAAAAGCACCGGTCGAATAGATGTTTTTCATCATGAGGTCCCAGATCGGATCTTCAACATTGGTAATATTACTCTTTAGCAATTTTAGAATCAGAGTATTGTTGTTGATTTCCAATTCCACTCCTGGTGTAACCGTGGTGGCATCAACTCCACCATTGGCAAATTCACCTACCTGGTAGACTTCTCCACTAAAAGTGAATTGGAAAGCTACACCGAGTACTTCGTCATTGCTAAGTCGCTGGTTAAGAGAAATGTAACCTAATTGGGAATCGAACTGAAAATCCCTTCCCTGTTCGAGTTTACGAGCATTTTCTAAGATGGCATAATCAAATCCCTGATTCACCTGGTATGCGGTGCCAATATTAAATCCCTGATCTACCGTTGCAATATCTCTGATCTCCGAAGTCAGCACACCACCAGCATCGATCAGTGCAGGATCATATAGGTTAGCGTCGTTGCGCGGAAGTGTGGCATTAGGTCCGCTTGAATCGAAAAATCCGGCGGGTTCACCATTAAACAGACCAATACGCGTGTTCTCTTTGATAGATTCCCCAAGATCCTGGATGGCAACCACATTCCGTACATTTAGGGTTTGCTGGGTCCTGTTGGTCACCCAAACTTCGAGTCGGGTTATCTGAACCTGGCTCTGGATATAGGGATAATTCTCCAGTGCACCATCGTAGCGGTCTCTAAAATACTGAGCCAGGAAGAAGTGCCTGTCCTCATCGTAATCAATGGCGGTCAGCTCAAAATCGGTTAATGTCCCTCCCCCCTGAGCAAGAACCGTATTGCTTTGCGAACGCTGTTCAGAGAATACTGCCGTTACGGTAGTTCGTCCAAACTGCAGCTGCGTTTTAACACCGAACAGACTTTGGGCTCCCTTAATGAGCGAACTATTGAGCGGGAAGTTTACATTTCCAATCTCGATCTTTCTCAGGATATCATCTTCCGTAGGGGTATAGTCCAGTTTGACAAGGTTCTGGAAGTCGAAGGTAGCCTCCGTATCATAGTTGGCCGTTATCTGAAGGCGTTCCCCTATTTGTCCTAAGAGACTAAGGCTAATACGCTGGTCGAAATCAAAAGAAAGATTAGTGCGATTTCTGGGCGACAGAGCAGGATTATCGTTTTTTTGCCAAATAACCCCGAGGTCCATGGCCACGGATCCCTGTGGTATAACTTCAATTGTATTCCCACCAAAGATCGATTCGAAAAAGCCGCTATTGACGTAAAAATTGGGCAGTAGATTTTTACGGGCTTCTTCAGAGCCGGCTTTTTTACCACTGAAAGCATCCGATTTCTCTTTGAAATACGCCTTCATGCTTTCTTTTCGTACCAGCTCGAAATATTGTTCCGGGGTTAAAATGATGGGATAACTAATGTCGAAATCACCGACACTCTCTGTGTATATATACCGATCCAGGACAGGGTCGTAGGTGTATTTGGAAACAATACTATCCGGATCCTCAAAAGCAATTCTACCCAGGGCCACCCCGGTTTGCACCGAGTCGACCTGTTGTTCATCTGTCTCTTGTGCCATGCTATTTTGATAAAATAACAGGCATAAAACACACAGGAAAAAAAGCTTAAATTGGTTGGATTTAAGTATTGATTCTGCCCCTTTTTCCAAACTAGTTACAAATTTTGAAGCGCCAGTTTAATAATGTCCTCAACGCTCATTGAAGGATCTTGGCTTATCACCTTGTCTACGGCCCTTTCGGCCTGCTTCCTGATGAATCCAAGAACCTCTAAAGCTGATAACGCTTCTTCTCTATTTGTATTGTTTGAATTGGGTGAAACTTCGCTTATATCATAGAATTTTAAAATCTTGTCTTTTAGGTCGACAATTACACGTTGTGCGGTTTTGGCTCCAATGCCTTTTACAGCTTGTATTTTAGCCACATCTCCTGAGGCAATTGCATCTCGGGTTTGTTCCGGAGAAAGTGATGATAAAAGGGTGCGAGCCGTACTGGCCCCTATACCAGATACTGAGAGTAGAAGACGAAAGATTTCTCTTTCTGCATTTTCGACAAAACCGTATAAAATATGGGCATCTTCCCTTACGAGTAAATGAGTGAATAGCTGAATACTCTCAGTATCGGAAATTTGGGAATACGTGTGAAGTGAAATATTGACAAAATATCCTACACCCGCACATTCTATGACTACGTGGGTAGGGTTTTTTTCAACGAGCCTGCCTTTGAGGTGTGAGATCATAAGTGTTACGGGGAGTAGTTAGGGTAGTTAGAGTTTATTGAGTTACGGTTTTTGGTTTCTTTATTTTCGCTAATCGCCGTTTTTCGCGTTCCTGTGCATCGATTACCGCCACCGCGGTCATATTGACAATCTCGTCGACACTTGCCCCTAATTGTAGTACATGCACCGCCCTGCGCAATCCCAGCATGATTGGACCAATGGAGTCTCCGGCATGCAATTCCTTCAAAAGTTTATACGTGATATTGGCCGATTCAAGGTTTGGAAAAATCAGTGTATTGACATTCTGCCCGTCCAATGTTGAAAATGGAAACTGACTCCTCCTGAGCTTCTTATTCAGCGCAAAATCAGTTTGAATTTCCCCGTCAACAATCAACTCAGGATTTTCGTGATGCAATATTCTTATGGCTTCCCGCATCTTGTTAGCATGTGGGTGATTAGACGATCCAAAATTTGAAAAAGATAACAACGCAAGTACCGGATTAAATCCGAAGGCGTTTCCCAGGTTAGCGGTCATTCTCGAAATTTCTGCCAGTTCTTCTGCATTTGGGTCAATATTGATCGATGTGTCGGACAGGAGAAGTGGTCCTCTTTCGGTAATCATAATATGTGCTGTTGCAGCGCGGGTAACATTTGCGGCCTTACCGATCACTTCAAAAATGGGCTTAACTACATTTGTAAAAGCACGGGAATGGCCCGAAATCATACCGTCGGCATCACCTTCAAGCACCATCATGGCCCCATAATAATTGCGCTCCCTCATTTTCGTCCTGGCACTGTACATGGTTACCCCATGTCGCTTCCTATTTTCAAAGAACCTCATGGCGTAGTCTACCCTCTTGTCCTTTGCATCCTCGCTTTTAGGATCAATAATGATAACATCCGCATCGAACTCAAGTTCTTTTTTAAGGGCGAGTACATCTTCCCTATTACCGAGGAGTATGGGTTCGGCAATTCCTTCTTCATATACAATCTGTGCAGAACGCAGCACATCAATATGATTCGCTTCCGCAAAGACTATTTTCTTTGGATTGCTTTTAGCACGGTCCATCAACAACCGCATCACTTTATTGTCTCCTCCGGATCTTTTTAAAAGTTCCTCCCTATACCGGGCCCAATCCTCCACAGGCGATTTAGCGACCCCGCTTTCCATTGCTGCTCTGGCAACGGCAGGCGGTATTTCAGCAATAAGTCTCGGATCAAAAGGTTTGGGAATAATGTAGTCTTTGCCAAATGTTAGGCGGGTAGCGCCGTAGGCAATATTCACAATTTCCGGTACTGGTTCCTTTGCCAGTTTGGCAAGCGCTAGCGTCGCCGCCATTTTCATAGCCTCGTTTATTTTAGATGCCCTTACATCCAGGGCTCCTCTGAAAATAAAAGGGAATCCCAATACATTGTTCACCTGGTTCGGGTGATCCGAACGACCAGTGGCCATTATAATATCGTCCCTGGTTTTGCATGCCAGTTTATACTCAATCTCAGGATCCGGGTTGGCCATCGCAAAAACGATAGGGTCCTTGGCCATAGTTTTAAGCTCTGCCGAACTCAGAATATTAGCAATCGACAGGCCGATAAAAACATCCGCACCTTTAAGTGCTTCGGCCAGCGTATCTATTTTCCGGTCGGTAGCAAATTCTTTTTTTTCTTCAGAAAGACCTTCTCTGTCTTTGCGGATGATCCCCTTGCTGTCGAGCATCACAATATTTTCGGACCTGGCACCAAATGCCTTATACATCCGGCTACATGAAATAGCCGCGGCGCCTGCCCCACTGACCACAAATTTTACTTTCTCGATCTTTTTACCTGCAATCTCCAGGGCATTTAAAAGAGCTGCAGCAGAGATAATGGCGGTGCCGTGCTGATCATCGTGCATAACAGGTATATCCAACTCATCGTTTAACCTGCGTTCTATTTCAAACGCTTCCGGGGCCTTGATATCCTCAAGGTTAATTCCACCAAATGTCGGTGCGATGATCTTTACCGTCTCAATGAACTTTTCTACGTCCTTAGTGTCGAGTTCAATATCAATTCCATCGATATCTGCGAAAAT
Organism: Flavobacteriaceae bacterium; assembly: GCA_051011235.1. GTDB lineage: Bacteria > Bacteroidota > Bacteroidia > Flavobacteriales > Flavobacteriaceae > JAHEJJ01. The sequence goes on along the minus strand of JBPCUI010000313.1, from coordinate 1,967 downwards.
TTTGAAAAGCAAGCTTTTTCCTTCCATAACAGGTTTGGCTGCTTCCGGTCCAATATCGCCCAATCCCAAAACTGCAGTTCCGTTGGAAATTATTGCAACAATATTTCCCTTAGCCGTATACTTATATACCTTTTCAACATTTTTTGCTATCTCCAGGCAGGGTTCTGCCACTCCCGGGGAATATGCCAATGCGAGGTCGCGCTGGGTGGCATAAGGTTTGGTAGGCACGATCTTGATCTTACCGGGTTGAGGTTTGGCATGGTACACCAGTGCTTCACGTCTCTTCTTGTCCTTGGCCATAACAGGGTATTGAATAGCGAATTTAAGAGTATTCTTTGGAAGTTACCACTTGCACAGAGATATTTCCTGCCTGCCTCTATCTATTAATGAAGCACAGGCTGATTACAATTGAAGTCGGTTTAATTTTCTAGCAAAAACAACCGACAATTACAGCAGTTAGGATCAATAGAATTATAGCGAGAATTCTGATATCAAGGCAGCGCCTTGAGTTTTTAGGTTTCTTTGCAAAAAGTGATTTTTTATAATTTGGCTTTTTCGGACGTAACTTTTAGCCTCATAGCCAAAAAAGCGGCAATAATAAAGAAGATTCCACCGAAGAGTATCGCATTAATCGCACTGTTATTCAGTGTGTATTTTATTATAGATCCAAAGGTAATCGTTTGGAATAGCATGGGAATCACTATCATCATATTCACAATACCCATATACACCCCTCTTCGTTCTTCGGGAATTACTTTAGACACCATGGCATATGGAATTCCCATCATAGCGGCCCAGCCTATACCAAATAAGATCATAGGCAGGAGCAAAAAGTATTGATCCTTAATAAAAGGCATAGTCAGCAGGGCAATCCCTGTTAAGAACAAGCTGAGCACATAGACGATTTTTGAACTGTATTTTCTCGCAAATGGCACAAGAGCCAAAGCTACCAGCATAGTAACCATATTGTATGTGCCGTTCATCAGTCCGGTTTGTGCGAGGGCCTGTTCTGACAACAATTGAATATTCTGTGCAAAGGACATATCGGTAGTGCTGATTTCTGCTCCCGATTTGCACGACTCCATTATGGTATCGAACCTGGCCGTATCCTCATTGCTGATCCCGTACAAGCTGGTGCGAAGCATAGGGGTTATGAATTGCCAGTAGACGAATAAGGCATACCACTGGAACAAATATACCGCCGAAAGGTTCCACATAAGTTTGGGCATATCTCCTATGGCATGATATATTTCTACTATAGGTTCGAACGTCCTTTTCAATAAAGATTTACCTTCTTTTCGTTCTTTGATATAGGCCAGTTCTTCATCCGAAGGAGGGATTTCAGGCGTTTTCATTACAGACCACAATATGGTTGTAATGGAAGCTATGGCTCCTAAAAAGAAGGAATAATATACCCATTTGGGGATTGCCGTTACAACTTCTGCCCCTGTAGTGCACAGTTCTCCGGTAACTGCAGGAACGCTGAACCAGTCTTGAAAAAGAAATAATGAAAAATTGGCAAGTGTTATCCCGGCACCTACAAACAAACTCTGCATTTGAAAGCCATAGGTCAACTGATTATCAGGGAGCTTGTCGCCTATAAAAGCTCTGTAGGGTTCCATTGCCGTATTGTTGCACGCGTCCAAAATCCACAGCAATCCTACTGCAAACCATAAATGCGGACTGAAAGGAAATGCGAAAAGACATAAACTGGCACCAATGGCACCGATCAGGAAAAATGGTTTCCTCCTTCCCCATCGCGGAGACCATGTTTTGTCGGAAATTGCACCGATCAAGGGTTGGATCAATAATCCTGTAACAGGGCCTGCAAGGTTTAGGAGCGGTAACTCTTCGTGATGTGCTCCAAGAAAGGAAAAAATTGGATTTATGGCTGTTTGTTGCAGGCCAAAACTGAATTGGATTCCAAAAAATCCAACGTTCATATTCCAGATCTGCCAAAAACTTAA
>JBPCUI010000312.1:0-3584 GCA_051011235.1 Flavobacteriaceae bacterium | reverse complement strand
CCATCGGCTTCCTGAGCTGCAGCGATCTTCGCAATTAAGTCGTCTAAAAAGGATTTGAGCTCGGGATCATCGTGGACCTGAAGCGAATAACTGGCGCCTTCTATTACCTTAAATACATCGGAATCATTAAAATAAATACCCTCAAATTCACCTTCTTCCAATCCTCCGGCAATGGCAAAATTTCTTAACCTTCCGGTTTCCTCACACTTTTTAAAATTATAGGGTAGCGTTACTTGTCGGTTGGTTTCCAAACGAGGGGTCCAGAAATCGTCCTGGATTTGTACCGAAGTAAAAGGCACCGGCTGAATAGGGTAGTCTAAAATGGCAGGGGAGGCATTGGCAAGATCCGTTTTAACTGCTTTTTCCTGGCAGGAAGCCGTTAGCAATAAACCCGAGACCAAAAGAATTTTTAAAAATACTTTAGCTAAGTAACCTCGCCAATGTTTTGCCTTATGGGAAGTCTTAAATATCATCACCGATCGTTGGAAAATATGCTTTATCATAAAAGTTTTTTAATTATCAACTGCAATCAATTCAGGTCTCTTACCTAAATGGCTAGTGATCTGTTCATATGCCAATGCAAACTCCAATACCTTTTTGTCATCTCCAAATTTACCCATGACCTGCATACCCATTGGCCTGTCTTGTGCATCGAATCCGACCGGGACATTAACCACCGGAATACCACCTAGACTCCCCAAAATAACTACTTCCATCCAGCGGTGATAGGTATCCATTTTTCGTCCATTTATTTGTTTGGGCCAGTGGATCTCCTTTGGAAACGGGAACACTTGTGCTGTAGGTAAAACCAGGAAGTCAAATTCACTGAACATCCTGTCCAATTCGGTATACCAACTAGTGCGAATCATATTTGCCCTTTCAATATCTTTCTCATTAATACTAAGACCCTGTTCAATTTCCCAGATCAATTCTGGCTTTAGCAGATCCCTGGCGGTAGGATCTTCATAGTAATTCAACATATTTAAACGCCTATGATGACGCAAAATCGTCCAGCTTTGCCATAAATCGGACATATTGAAGTTGGACCGTACCAACTCCACCGGAGCCCCTGCACTCGCTACCTCTGCCAGGCTGGCTTCACAGAATTCTAGTATTCTGGGTTCCATAGCCAAATAATTATTGAGATTTCCCATCCAACCAATTTTTATTTTAGGAAGGTTCAATGGATTAAGTTCATCAAAAACGGGGTTAAGAGCCATAGTTTGTAATAAACGAATAGTATCACGGGTATTTCTCCCCATGGGTCCGGAGGTCCAAAGAAGTCTGCCATTGGCATCCCCTTCATCCATCACCACATTTGTGCTCGGTCTGAAACCTATCACATTATTGAACGCTCCGGGATTTCTAAGGGAGCCCATCATATCGCCACCATCAGCAACGGGAAGCATGCGAGTGCCCAGGCCACAGGCTGCACCACCACTGCTTCCGCCGGAGGTCAGTGCCGGGTTGCAGGCACTTCCAGTGGTCCCGAATACAGGATTGTAACATTGAGAACCCAAGCCAAATTCTGGCGTATTTGTCTTACCAATAAAGATGGCACCCTGACTGCGAATTTTTGCAACTAAAGCGCTGTCTTCTTCGGCTATGCGCTTTGCAAACATGGGTGATCCTTCTGTATAAGGCAAACCCGCCACTGGCGCCAAATCCTTTACTGCATGGGGCATCCCGTGCATCCATCCCCAATATTCATTTCTGGCCAGGGCTTGGTCTGCATGTCGCGCCTGACTTAACAACTCATCGTCACTAACCATACTCACAATGGCATTATATACAGGATTATAACGATGGATGCGCTTCAGATAGGCCTGCATGACCTCCACACAACTGGCCTGTTTGGTCCTTATTGCTGTCGATAGGTCAGAAGCGCTGAGATCTGTCAGATCCGAAGAAAGGTTAGCTGCAAAAAGCTTACCCGAAAAAGGTAAGGGAAGGGAAAGTGCAGCACCATAAGCTGCCGAATTCTTTATAAATTGTCTTCGATCCATATTCGCAAACTATAGTTGGTTAATTTTGTCTTTTCATTATTAAAATGATCTAGGAGCCACATTCACTTAGGACATTACCCGGATTAATTCACTCATACAGCTTTTTTATTTAGCAACCCGAAATTATTATTCCTAAAGTGTATCAGAGTCTGTTATAAAGCTGTATGTTTTTAGCAAAAAGGTTATTTTATAATTTATTCAAATCTGGCACCTTAAGCTCATCTATATTCCATTTTGCCCTTTTTGCACCTGCCTGATAAGTGCTTTCCAGGAAATCGAGTACGGCTTTTCGCGGGTTGGTTGAATTCTTAACATCTTCGTATCGCAAAAGGCCCATAGGACTCCCATTACTATCCTGCCAGAAAGCTCCTTTTGGTTGAAGATGCTCCTCATCTATCCCAACAGGGGAAGGGTAGGTGTAGGAGTAATACATAGGCTCTGGTACATTATTGTCGCCAACCCAAAAACCAAAGCTAATTTGTTCATGGGAATAAGTTTCTTTTTCTAAAATCCTTGCGGATTTATCCATAGGAGGAAGCTTTTTCCCAGAGAATCGTGTTACGGTTAAATCGAGGTGGTGCCAATAAATATGAACGGGACAGGTTTTGCCGTAAAAACGACCACTAAATTCTTTAAAAACGTTGCTATTCCACAACATTATTTTCCAGAATGTATTGATATACTCCCAATCATAATGGTGGTATTCTGTAATATCATCAAAACGTTTTTCGATGCCTACATCAAATGGTCGGTCAATAAATTTTGGAAATACCCCAATGCTATTTAATTCGGCCATAAATCGGGTATAAAAATCTGCAATGGTAGGATTGTCCTCAAGGGACAGCACAATGTCCTCAGCTGAACTTTGAGAAATGATAACCGCTTTTCTTTTTATATTAAACTCCATTTCAAAGCTGTCCAACCCATCATTCATGGGAATGCTATAGGTGCCAAAGCCTCTTGGGGTAACATAGAGTGTAATGTACCACCAATGGTTTTTTCTAGTGGTTAATTTCAATCTTGTCTTACCCAATATTTGGAGTAGTAAGTGAACCGTAATCCTGGTTTCGGTCCAGTCTTTATATGGGAGTTCAGGTAGTCTTTCAGTTTTCATATGGACTTTTTTTCAAAAGGATTTACAGGTTTAGTTTTTGGTTAGACCAAATTCCATTTTTTCCTGGGTTTTCTGGCGAGCATTGCATTAGCTTCCTTATCCCCAATAAATTTTTCTTTTTGAGCATTCCATTCCAGTTTTCTGTTCAGCTGCCAGGATATTAATCCCAAATGCATGGGGAGGGTCATCTCCCTGGCATAGGACAGGTTAGATTCTGATGGTTTACGAGTTTTTACCGCATCCACAAAATTCTGCTGATGGCCGGGAGAGCGCTGCAGGGTTTTAGGAATTTCAGAAATATCGGTAACCGTCTCACCATTGATGGTGATCTCCCTTGTTTCATAATCACAAATTAGGGTGCCCTTTTCTCCTTCAAAATAGGCACCTATTCCTCTGTTGGCAGCACCAGGAACATCAGGAGGGGTAGAAGTCCAGAACAGCTGTAGGTCTTCAAATTCATAGTC
>JBPCUI010000311.1:0-6812 GCA_051011235.1 Flavobacteriaceae bacterium | reverse complement strand
AGTACATCCAGGTCTTCCTTATATATTTTCTCGGCTGCCTCAAATTCCCCGGCTTTTAACAAGATTGCCCCCAGATTCTGTCGCGTGGGAATATGCCAGGCCGCAGGTTCGGTATAAGTGAGCCCGTCTTCCAGCATTACAGCCTGCTCCAAGTGCTGCCTGGCGGTCTCGATATCACCTTTTAAGGCGGCAAGTTCACCCGCTACTACCTCATAGGCGATATTGGCTATATGGATAGAGGCGTTATTGGCCGTGGCTACAAGTTCTTCGAGTTCCGGATCTTCCCTCAATGCTGCAATAGCTTCCAACTCTTCCTGTGCCTGTTCAATATTGTTCTTCCGGATAAATGCTATGCCGCGAGCGTAATGCCTGATGAGAGTCAGGTGCTTGATCTCCGGGTTGGGAGCAGGAATCGTAAGGATATCATTCCATTTTCCGAATCGGGTATAGGCCAGCATAGGCGTGGCAGCAAAATCCTGAAGGAAAGGAAGAGTTATTAATTCTCCGGTTGGTACCTTTTCTGCTGTTTTTTTGGCGGCATCTATGGCAATTTTACTACTGCCCAACAAACTTGACGCAGACCATAAAAAGTGAATATTGTGCGGATAATAACCCAGTGGATAGAGGCCTTGAGAATAGCATTGTGAAATATAATCTTCATCGGCGAGGATTGCTGCCTGGTTTGTTTTTACCGCATCCAGATAACGACCTACCCTAATATATATATGAGAAGGCATATGCACAATATGCCCGGCAGCCGGCATTAAGGAAGCTAGTTTATCTGCGCTTGGCACAGCCAGGTCTGGTTTTGGTAATTCCACCATATGTATATAATAATGATGAGCACCAGCGTTATTGGGATTGATCTCCATTGCTTTTTCCAATGCGGCCTTGGCTTCAGCGATACCAGGTGACGGATTCCCCTCCTTATCCCAATAGTTCCAGGGAACTGTATTCATTACTGAAGCGGCATACAACGTTTGTATGTCCGCATCTTCCGGAAAGCGCTTTACGACTTTGGTCATAGCCTCCATATATGCCATATTCAGATCTTCTACTTCTTCGCTAAAATCTTCGCTATAACGGAACTCCAGGGCCTGGATCAGAGCCTGTTCTTTAGAAGATGTCCCGGAGGCCAGTTTTTTGGCCCTAGCCAGCGCTTCGTTGTATTTTGTTTTACGCTCATCATCGGGCAGGGGATCATTGATATTTGGCCCTAATGAATAAGCCTGGCCCCAGTAGGGCATCGCAGCGGAAGGATCTAAGCGAGAGGCTTCCATAAAGGACCTGTGCGCCTCCGCGTGATTAAAGGCATAGGTAAGCCGCAGTCCCTGATCAAAGAATTCCTGTGCTTCTTTTATTTCTGTGGTAATGGGAAAATGGAGATCCCCGAGATTCTCAAAAAGCGGTGCAATTTGCCGGGTGGTATCCACATCGCTGAGGAGGTATTTTGCCACAGTGCATTTAATGCTGTAAAAGGAGGCTTTTTGTGATTGATCAATAGTGCTTTCCATAAAATTTGGCAAAGCAAAGTATACAAGGGCGGCCAATGCCAGACCGATCAGTATCGGTAAAGTTTTTGATTTCATTATGTTGTTTTATTAGGGTTGTGAGAACATATATTTAATTCGTACAGATCAACTACTGTATTGGCCTAAAAAAGCTTTGGCCTCTTCTATTTCGGGTCTATTACTTGCCGAATCTTCGGTTAAAACTAAAAGCTGCTTAAAATATTTCGATGCTTTTTCCGGCTGTCCGGACTGAATTGATGCAACAGCAGCTCCATATATACCATTGAAGCGGTTTGGATTTACTAACAGATTTTTCTCAAATACGGCCAGAGCTTCTTCTGCCTGCTGGTCTGATAGCAGTAAATTACCTAAAAATTCTCTTGCCGGAATAAGTTTTCCCGGGGTGATACCATGTATTCCAATAACATCTTCCATTGCCACGGCTTCTTTAAGTAGGGCCAATCCATCTTCCTTCTTGCCATTCGAGAAATCTTCAGACGCCTGAATGATCTTGATCTGTATTAGAACCTGGTTCGCGTTGGCTTCACTGCCACTTTCCAATATTTGTTGTCTTAGCATTTCAAGTGTCTTGACTTCTTTACTCACCGCCTCAGAATCGCCGAGATTAACAGCACCTATTGCTCTGGTAAAATGTAGTAATGAGCTCTGCCAGGGGAAATCTTCCCATTGTAATTCAGAAGTATGGAATTCCAGGTCTGCAGCAGCTTTCCATCGGTGGTTCTCGAGGGCTATCCTTGCCGGTATGGCCGCAAACGGATATGCTATGGCTGCAATGTTAGAAGGGTATACCTTATCCATCGTTTTCATATATTGATACTGTTCTTCAGCCCTGGTATTGTCTCCCTGCTGCAAATAAGCATATACGAGATATCCCATAGCATGTAATTCGTTAGACCAATGACCCTCCATATTCCTTGCATCTGCATAACATCTTGCTGAATTAGCGGAGTTCAGATTGGAATGCACTGATTCTTCCCACAGTCCCAGGCGGGTAAAAATATGAGATGGCATGTGTTGGGCATGCGAGGAAGCCGGTGCTATTTCTGCATATCTTCTGGCAGTAGGGAGTGCCAGATGGGCCAGTTCAGGGTAGTCGTAGTTATGAATAATATAATGGGCAATACCAGGATGATTCGGCTCATCTTTAAAGAGACCTTCCAGAATTTCCCCGGATTTCTTCTGATTTTCATAAGTTTTATCGGTGCGATCTGCCGAGGCCCTTAAAGCCAGGGCATAAAAAACGGCCGCTTCATTGTCATCTGCGTATTTCTTATAAAGTTTTTCCATTTCTTTTTCGTACAGCTTGGCCCTGGTCGGCTGATCCAGGTTCTCCCAATCTTTGTAATAAGTGCTTATTGCATTCAGATAGTCCTTTTCTCTTTCGCCTTGTGGCAAATCCTGCGCGATAGCTAAAAGCTTTGATCCTTTTTCCAAATACGAATTGTTCGATTGATACCATAGTGAATGAGAGATACTCATGGCAACACCCCAATAAGCCATGGCACAATCCGGATCTGCATCTAAAACTTGTACAAAAGCTTTTTCCGCTTCTTCATATTCAAATGAATGAAGGAGAGAGACTGCAAGGTCAAAAGTTTCACGGGTTTCATAGCTGCATGATTGGGCAAAACTCACTTCACCAAATTGATCGGAACTGCACAGTATGAGCTCGCCTCTTAAAAGTTCGATTGAAGCCAAATCCTGATCGGGCCTCTTATTATTTTTACAGCTCCAGAATAGAAAACTAAGAAGTGCAAAACCCAGTAAAAATATTCCTGTTTGTCTTTTCATGTGAATCGCTTTAGTCGGTTTAAGCCCAATGACGAATGAAGCTCGCTATCCGAGCTTCAATATCTATGGATCATAGCAATAAATATAGTGTATTTTTTTGTGCAAAAGTACTGATTATTAACCCTCTAAGTCTTAAACTGTGTAGTTGGAGGGTGAGCTTGTATAGCTGACAAGTTTTTGGTGATCATCGGATTTGGGCCAATACATTAAGCCAGGAATTGATCTGGCTAAAAAGTGTAAACTTGTCTATAACGCGGTTTCGCGCGTTAAAACCCCATTTATCGCGTTCTTTGGGCCTGTTGAGCATCTTCTCTAACACTTGGGCCAATTGCTCGATATCAGTGGGATCCGGTGTAATTATTCCGTTAACATTGTGCTGTACCTGGAAGCGAAGTCCTGCTGCCCCGGAAACCAGCACAGGTCTCTGTTTCCACATAGCCTCGGTGGCCGTAAGACCAAATCCTTCCTGAATTGAATTTTGCACGACAAAGCTGGAACTCCGCTGAAGTGCATTTACAATCAAAGCATTTTCCTTCGGATTATCCAGGGGGAGCAACAAGATGGCGATATCTTCCTGAAGATCTTTACTTACTTGTTTGTACTGTTCTATGAGTTCATTGAGTACCTGCATACCTTCGGGATCGTCTGAGACAAATTTCGGATCAGGTCCGCCAAATATCAAGCGGGTATATTTTATTCTTTTATAGGTGACTGTCGATTTATCTTTTTTAGCCTCGTTCTTGGTCTTCATGAGGATAAAGGCTTCCATGAGTTCCTTAAAACCCTTTAGCCTGTCCCATCTCGAAATTTGCAGCACAACTGGTCTGTAGGTGATATCGAGATTACTGTGATGGTTTACGCTGTTATAGCTGCCATCGGGCATAACCCTTCTTACCTGGTGCTTGTAGTAAGGATATAGTAATGGTTCGTGGTGATTTGTGATACCCGATTGCTGTAGTATACCTATACATTTAGCCATCCACAATGTTCGGTTTTTGTGGCTCAGCGGATCAATGGCCGGAGGAATGAGGGATGCTCTGTCTTTAATCTGCTCGGGCACGTAAGCAGGAAGGCTGAAGACAAAGTGATCGTAATTTTCCATATAAGGAAAAAGGAACTTCCAGACAGCTCTCGTAGTATCATTGTGTTCTTCCAGACCAATATGACAGCGCCAGACCAATTTTACATCTCTTTTGGCTTTGATCATTCCACCTAAAGGCATGGGCTGAGGGTCGTGGATTACGACCAAATCCCCATCCTGAATCATTTCAACGGCTTTGTCTAAATTACGTCGATTGACGTCTTCAAAAATATTTCGATCTTCTTCGGTAAATTCTGTATCACCTGCTCCGTGAATTGCATTGTGAATCCGCTTAGTGAGATCGAAGAAATGATGGTCGTTGGCCTCGATTACCAGCCATTCTATCTTTACTCCCAGTGCGCGCATAATTCGCATCTGGCTGGGCAACATTTCGGCTACACCACCTCCGCTGGCAGTAGAATTAACCATCCAGATTGTACAACCTTTAAGTTTCTCAATATGTGGAACAACTACTTCCAGAAATTCATCAACCAGGTTCTTGAGATTACTGTAAGCCGAATAATCTTCAATATTGGCCCCTGATTTGACATCAATTTTTTGCATTTGGAAATGTTCTCTTGATTTCTACAATTTACTCAAGCCCCTTGCTTCTTTATTGTCTAAAATTTCCATTATACTTATTGCATGACCACCATCGGCGGCACACTAATAGAAGAGCTTAGATCCTGAGCCGTGAGCCGGATGGATACAAGCAAAAAGACGATAATAACAATAGTCTTCGTCATTGGAAAGTAAAAATTCTTAGCTATTGAATTAATTCTTAAAAAATGACATGGTAGCTAAAATAAAAGTATTTTAATAAAAAGACCTGGTTACAGCAGTATTTCTCGGAAATGGATGTAGGCAGGAGCGTTTATCAATTACGCCCCAATACTTTCGAGCCATCCAATTTCCTTATGACCAGGAATTCTGCAACCAGTAGATTGGGTACCCAACATAGCCATGCAATGATACTATAGGCAGGGATGAACTCCATACCTCCCAGCGCGATAAAGCTGGGCAGATATATACGCAGAGTTACTGCGGCAAAGCAAAGTGCATAGCTGCGGATCATCCATCTCTGATGAGATTGAATATTCATCGCTCTTATACTGGTATATGCATTTACGGTTGTGTATAGCCAGAGAATGGCCAACATGCCAAAACCCAGGGCGGGTATCAAACCTCCTGTTGCAAAATAAGCAATTGCAAGACCGGATGTACCGCTTAATATTGCAGCAATAATATAGATTTTGCCCAGCGTTCTGTGTAATCCGAGTTTCTTTTTCCGCAGAGCGGGAAAGAATTGAGAAAACCCGGTTAAGAGCGCAAGACCTCCTAAAAATATATGTGTATAAAATGCCGGAAGATACCAGATGGTCGATAACAATGCCTCAGGTTTGCTGCCTAGCAGGCCTTGATCAACAGGCATCCATAAAAATTTAAGCGGATATAGTGAGATAAAAATGGCAAAAACCGCCATGAAAAAATAGCCTGTTGTTATTCTGATTTTGTTGCCGTCCATCTGGGATCTTTCTTCATTAGATTCAGTTGTACTAGATTTGTTACAGATAGTTTTCAGAAATATAATCAATTAAACAATCTCAAGGTGTTTTACTTTATTTGTGACCTTCTCGGAGTTGTTGCATTTGCCATTTCAGGAGTATTGGTGGCCATGGACAAGAAGTTGGATCTCTTCGGTGTCTTTACTATCGCTTTTGTAACGGCAATTGGCGGTGGTTCTCTAAGAGATATGCTTATTGGTGATACACCGGTGGTATGGATGCGCGAAATTGCATATAGCATTACAATAGTTGGAGCGGTAATCTTTGCTATTCTTTTCCAAAGTCGTTTAAAATATTTAAGACGGTCTTTATTTCTCTTCGATACTATAGGAATCGGTCTTTATACGATGGTAGGTATAGATAAAGGCCTGGATTTTGGTTTAAGACCTTTTCTTTGTATTGCTCTCGGAGTGATGACTGCAAGTTTCGGTGGTATATTAAGAGATATTCTCTGCAACGAGATCCCGGTAATATTTAGAAAAGAGATCTATGCGACCGCCTGTATTACGGGAGGTGTCCTATATTTGATCCTATTGAATACCAGTATGGCAGAGCATTACGCCTATGCGCTCGGTATTATAATGGTAATTGGAATTCGAATTCTCGCGGTTCGATTTAAGATCACCTTACCCAATATCTACAAAAAGATTAATTAAGGAAGTACCTCGGCCTTGATAATATAGATATTCCTCGATGGCCAGTCGCCATCATCTACAGGTTGACTATTGATTTCATCCACTACATCCATCCCCTCAATTACGCGGCCAAATGGTGTGTAGTTTCCATCCAGATGGTAAGACCCTGGCTTGGTAACCACGATGAAAAATTCATATGGCGATGCCA
>JBPCUI010000310.1:0-19668 GCA_051011235.1 Flavobacteriaceae bacterium | reverse complement strand
ACAATTGGAAATTGTGGCAAATCACAAATTCAAGGGGAGCATGGAAAGTATCCGGGAAGCCCGGGTGTATTATCACTACCACAGCACGCACTCGGATATCACAAAAAACTCGATCGCCTTATTCTTGTCTGAAGTACTTTCTAAGAGTATCAGTGAAGGGGAAAGTGATCCGGCTTTGTTCGCATTCCTGGAAGCCTCGTTTCAATGGCTCGACACCCACGATAGCATCTCCAATTTCCACCTCTTTTTTTTAATTCAACTCACAAAGTTTCTGGGCTTCTATCCCGACACTTCAAGTGCGACTACCATGAGTTTTGACTTACAGGAGGGGCAGTTTATAAAAACCCCCGGCCTTAATCCAGTGGTTCAGGGGAATACACTTCTAAATTTCAAAAAGCTTTTGGGCATAAATTTTGATAGTATCCATACAATCAAAATGGATAAAAAAGAAAGGCGAGAATTGCTGCAAAACCTTGTTCTGTATTTTGAATTACATTTGCACGGATTTAAAAAACCCCGCTCCCTTGCCGTATTAAATGAGGTATTCAACTGACATATTAGGTCTGGTACTAAGCTTCTTTCTATTTTCCTTTGGATCTATACGAGCTCAGGAAATAAGGATTTTGGACCTGGACTCCAGGGAACCCATTGGGAATGTTGTGATCTATAATAACAACAGGACTAAAACCGTGCTTTCAGATATTGACGGGCGATGTAATCTGGAGGTATTCGGCAATAACGAAAGGATAACATTCAGACATATCAGTTATGAATCCTATAGGACTACGCCTGCACAACTGCGAAAAAAGGGATCGAGAATATATCTTACCATAAAACCTGAACAATTGGATGAGGTGGTGATGTCTATTTCCAAGTGGGAGCAACAGAAGAAGGATATTCCTCAGAAGATTGTATCTATTAATGCGCGAAGTATAGCCTTTGGGACGCCACAGACCTCGGCCGACCTCCTTAAAAACAGCGGTCAGGTATTTGTACAGAAGAGTCAGCTGGGAGGTGGCAGCCCTATGATCCGTGGATTTGCAACCAACCGGATATTGTTATCCGTAGACGGTGTTCGCATGAATAATGCGATTTTCCGGGGGGGTAATATTCAGAACGTAATATCAATAGACCCTTTCAATGTTAAGAACAGTGAGATTATTTTTGGCCCTGGTTCAGTGATCTACGGGAGTGATGCTATTGGAGGAGTAATGAATTTCTTAACCGTGGCTCCTCAGTTTTCCGAACAGGACAGCTTATATTTTTCTGCTCATGCCAACTATCGAATAGCAACAGCTAATATTGAAAATACTGTTCACGCCGATTTTAATTTCGGCAAAAAAAAATGGGCCTTTCTCAGCAGTTTTTCATACACCGATTTTAGTGACCTAAAAATGGGCAGTAACGGACCGGATTCTTATTTGAGGAATACCTATGTCCGAAGAATTAATGGAACGGATACCATTGTGAGTAACGACAATCCGCTTAAACAACTACCTACAGCTTACAACCAGGTCAATTTCATGCAAAAAATATCACATCGAAGCAATAATCGTTGGAATTACGACCTGGGATTCCACTATTCTCAAACTTCGGATTATGCCAGATATGACCGACTGATAAGACCTGATGACAGCGGAGATGGTTTGAGGTCTGCGGAATGGTTTTACGGTCCGCAAAAATGGTTTATGGGAAATTTGCAGCTGGAACACCTCGGGCGGGGTAAATTTTACGACCGACTAAAAATAACAACAGCCTATCAACGATTTGAAGAAAGCAGAAACGAGCGAAATTTTCAGGACCCCAATCGGTTTACAACAGAAGAAAAACTTGATGCCATTTCTGCAAATATTGATTTTGAGAACAAAAAGATCGGTAACCTTGGATTGTATTACGGCTTGGAATATATTTTTAACAAGGTGGGCTCTGATGGTTCTCAGCAGAATATTGAAACAGCCGTAATGGCCGATGCAGCCTCCAGATACCCTGACGGCTCTACCTGGCAATCAGCTGCAGGCTATCTCAGTGCGGAGTTTAAGACAAGGCCAAATTTCACCTTGTTGACCGGATTGCGTTTTAATCATGTTTGGATCGACGCTGAGTTCGATACCACCTTTTTCCCTTTTCCCTTTACAAGTACACAAAACGATAACGGGGCCTTAACGGGGAGCCTTGGTTTTAGCTGGTTTCCGCGTGCAAATTTTCAGGTAACTATGAATGGATCTACCGGTTTTCGATCGCCAAATATCGATGATATAGGCAAAGTATTCGAATCGGAACCCGGCTCCGTGGTTGTACCTAATCCGGATTTGAAACCAGAATACGCCTATAATATGGAATTAGGGATCCGCAAAAATTTTAAAGACAAAGTGGTCTTAAAAGGAGCGGCTTTTTACACCTATTTGGATAATGCACTCGTGAGAAGAGATTTCATGTTTAATGGTCAGAGTGAGATAATATACAACGGTGAACTCTCCAACGTACAGGCAATACAAAACGCGGCTAACGCTTATGTTTATGGATTTGAAGCAAGTGTGGAGGCGTTTCTTACTGAAAACTTTTCACTTCGGGCTCATTACACCTACGCCGACGGAATTGAAGAAGACGATACCGGAGAAGATAGCGCAGCTCGTCATGTACCCCCTTCATTTGGCGACATTCATATTCTCTGGAAGAACCAGAGGCTTCAAACAGACCTTTTTGTGAATTTTAACGGTGAAATCGCCTTTGAGGATCTGGCCCTTTCAGAGCGGAACAAACCGTATTTATATGATTCCGACCTCAATGGCAACCCGTTCTCTCCTTCCTGGTATACGCTGAATTTAAGATCTCAATACCAGATAAGCAATAGTTTGAAAGTGAACTTCAGCATTGAAAATATCACCGATCAGCGATATCGTTCCTACTCTTCAGGCATTACCGGGCCAGGAATTAATTTTATACTGGGCCTTGGGATTAGCTTGTAATATTATTGCCTCGCCATTCCTACTTTACATTATAAGAAAACAAGGGTGTTTTCATTTGAAATCATTAATTTTGCAGCCTTAATTTATGCCAGCACACGCAACGATATGAAGTTTGCAGAATACAAAAGCCTTGACTTAACAAGGATTGCAGAGCAAGTATTGCAATTCTGGAAAGAGGCCATGATATTTGAAAAGAGTGTTAGCTCCAGGGAGGGCAACGAATCTTATGTATTCTACGAAGGCCCGCCATCTGCAAACGGAGTACCAGGAATTCACCATGTGATGGCCCGCACCATCAAAGATATCTTTCCCAGGTATAAGACGATGAAGGGATACCAGGTTAAACGCAAAGCGGGCTGGGATACCCATGGATTACCTGTTGAGCTGGGTGTAGAAAAAGAATTGGGTATAACTAAAGAAGACATTGGAGTTAAGATCTCCATTGAGGAATACAACGAGGCTTGTAAAACAGCAGTGATGCGCTATACCGATGCCTGGAATAGCATGACCGAAAAGATCGGCTATTGGGTAGATATGGACGACCCGTATATCACTTACAAGTCCAAGTACATGGAAACCGTATGGTGGCTGTTAAAGGAAATCTACGATAAGGGGCTGCTATACAAAGGATATACCATTCAACCATATTCCCCAAAGGCAGGTACCGGTTTGAGTTCACACGAACTGAACATGCCAGGTACCTACCAGGATATTACAGATACTACTGTTACGGCTCAGTTTAAGGCAATCCACGAAAACTTGCCCAAAAGTCTGCACTCTGAAGAGGACAATGTATATTTCCTGGCATGGACTACAACTCCCTGGACATTGCCATCGAATACTGCGCTTACCGTTGGACCAAAGATCGAATATGCGCTGGTAAAGACGTATAATCAATATACTTTTCAACCCATCCAGGTAATTCTTGCCAAAAGCCTGATCAAAATCCAGTTTGCGGGCAAATTTGAAGAAAAAGAACAAGAAGTAAGTCTTGAGGAATACAAGGAAGGCGACAAGAAAATTCCCTATGTTGTCCTTAAAACCTTTAAAGGCGAAGAATTGGTTGGCTGTCGTTACGAACAACTACTCGACTACGCAAAGCCTTATCAAAATCCTGAAAACGCATTTAGAGTGATCTCCGGCGATTTCGTAACCACTGAAGATGGAACCGGAATAGTTCATACAGCACCTACTTTCGGGGCAGACGATATGCAGGTCGCTCAAAAGGCCGATCCACCTGTACCGCCTATGCTTGTCCTTGATGAGTTCGGGAACGCCGTACCTCTGGTGGATTTGCAGGGTAAATTCAGGGTTGAAATGGGCTCGCTTGGCGGAAAATATGTCAAGAATGAATACTACGAAGACGGCAAGGCTCCCGAGCGTTCGGTAGATGTCGAGATAGCTATTAAACTCAAAGAGGAGAACAAAGCTTTTAAAGTAGAGAAATACCTGCATAGTTATCCAAATTGCTGGCGTACAGACAAACCAATCCTGTATTATCCTCTGGACTCCTGGTTTATCAAGGTTACAGATATCAGGGACAGAATGTTCGAACTCAATCAAACGATCAACTGGAAACCTAAAGCAACCGGTGAAGGCCGGTTTGGGAACTGGCTAGCAAATGCAAATGATTGGAATCTCTCACGGTCGAGGTATTGGGGCATTCCGCTACCTATTTGGCGATCCGAGGACGGCAGGGAAGAGATCATCATTGGTTCGGTGGAACAACTAAAAAATGAGATTTCAAAATCTGTGGAGGCCGGTTTTATGACCGAAGATATTTTTGACGATTTTGTAACCGGCGACATGAGTGAGGAAAACTATGAGAAAATCGACCTGCACAAAAACGTGGTCGACGGGATCGTGCTGGTTTCTCCTTCCGGCCGGCCAATGAAGAGGGAAAATGATTTGATCGATGTATGGTTCGACAGTGGTTCAATGCCCTATGCCCAATGGCACTATCCTTTCGAAAACGCTGATTTCATTGATAATAATGAGACATTCCCTGCCGATTTTATAGCCGAAGGAGTAGATCAAACCCGTGGATGGTTCTATACACTTCACGCTATTGCAGCCATGGTATTTGACTCAGTAGCGTACAAAAATGTTCTTTCGAACGGCCTGGTTTTAGACAAGGAAGGAAAGAAGATGTCTAAGAGACTTGGCAATGCGCCTAATCCACTTGAAACAATGGATTTACATGGCCCGGATGCTACTCGCTGGTACCTTATATCGAATGCGAATCCATGGGATAATCTAAAGTTCGACATGGAGGGGATAGCGGAAGTCAAACGCAAATTCTTCGGAACCTTGTACAATACCTATGCTTTCTTTGCACTCTATGCAAATATCGATGAGTTTACATATGCGGAAGAAGAAATACCACTTAAAGACAGACCGGAAATAGATCAATGGATTC
Source organism: Flavobacteriaceae bacterium (assembly GCA_051011235.1). Taxonomy (GTDB): domain Bacteria; phylum Bacteroidota; class Bacteroidia; order Flavobacteriales; family Flavobacteriaceae; genus JAHEJJ01. The sequence continues at coordinate 14,283 of JBPCUI010000310.1, read as the reverse complement.
TTTCCGAGCTTCACAGCCTGGTTAAAATTGTAGATAAGGCTTATGATCAATACGAACCGACAAAGGCAACCAGGGCCATCTCTTATTTTGTTCAGGAAAATCTAAGCAACTGGTATGTTAGGCTTAGCAGGCGCAGGTTTTGGAAAGGAAGTTATGAGCAAGACAAAATATCAGCTTATCAAACTCTTTACAACTGTCTTGAGATAGTGGCCAGACTTTCGGCACCGGTGGCTCCATTTTTTATGGATATGCTCTATAAAAACCTGACAGGAACCAGCGGCAGGGATCAGTTTGAAAGCGTTCATCTCGCCCATTTTCCGAAGGCTGATGCTTCGCTGTTAAATAAGGTGCTGGAGCATAAAATGCAAAAAGCCCAGTCTATTTCATCTTTGGTGTTATCTATCCGGCAAAAGGAAAAGATCAAAGTTCGGCAACCATTACAGAGAATAATGATCCCGGTTCTTAACGCCGAGGATAAATTGGAGATCAATGCTGTGGCCGACCTTATAAAGTCTGAAGTAAACGTCAAGGAAATTGAATTACTGGACGATGCGTCGGGTATTCTCGTTAAACGTATCAAGCCTAATTTCAAGCAGTTAGGACCAAGGTTTGGTAAAGACATGAAGCGAATCGCCCAAGCTATTGGCCAGTTGGATCAGGCAGACATTCAAAAAATTGAGAGGGAGGGTAAATTATCACTTGACATAGAAAATAAAATTATTATATTACAGTTAGAGGATGTAGAGATCAGTTCTCAGGATATTGAAGGTTGGTTGGTAGCCAGTTCAGGATCGCTAACCGTGGCTTTGGATGTTACAATCAACGACGATCTCAGGAAAGAGGGGATCGCAAGAGAACTCGTAAATAGAATTCAAAACCTAAGGAAAGAATCCGGTTTTGATGTGACAGATAAAATCGATATCAAAATCTTAAAAGACGGATTGGTAGAACAGGCAGTTGAAAGTAATAGGAATTACATTATGACTGAAACGCTGACTGCCGAACTGAATTTTGAAGAAATACTTGAAGAAGGAACCACCGTAATATTTGATGAAGTAAAAACAAAATTGTTTATTCAAAAACACTAAAGTCATGGCAAAGGATTTAAAAGTGCGGTATACGGATAAGGAACTGGATCAATTCCGGCTCCTCATCGAAGAGAAAATCGAAAAGGCCAAAAGTCACCTGGACTTATTGAAAAGTTCCTACATGAACGATGGCAACAATGGCACAGACGATACAGCACCAACATTTAAAGCTTTCGAAGAAGGCTCTGAAACAATGAGCAAAGAAGCGAATACACAACTTGCAATCAGGCAGGAAAAATTCATAAGAGATCTGAAGAATGCCCTATTGAGGATAGAAAATAAGACCTATGGAATTTGCAGGGTCACCGGCAAGCTTATCAATAAAAAGCGCTTAAAACTGGTTCCACATGCTACACTCAGTATCGAGGCAAAAAACATGCAGAAATAAATTGGGAGCGGGAAATTCTTTAATCGACTGATTTGTTTGGATTCCACTGATTGAAAATGCTGTATGGGCATTGATTCTTATACACTACGGTTAGTATAAAAAATACCTGAATAGACGTAGCCAAATCGCCCGTAAACAAACGCGTGCGATTTTTTTATTTTAGATGCGATAAATGTGTATAAAGTCTTTCTGCGGACAAATAATTAATATGCATTCAATGGGTTGTTTTATGCTACGAGAAACTACGATAATTATCCCTATTTTAGCGCCACATTTTACCGATGAGCAATGAATCTTAGAAAGTCCCTTCTACTTGTTATTCTCGTATTACTGGTCGATCAATTGAGTAAGATCTACATTAAAACGCATTTTCAACTTGGCGAGTCGGCAGAGGTTTTTACCTGGTTTAAGATACTCTTTATTGAGAATGAAGGGGCGGCCTGGGGAACAAAACTCAGTGATATTCTTCCGATTTCAGACTCCTTAGGTAAATTGATTCTTACCATTTTCAGATTGTTTGCGATTGCAGGTATCGGATATTGGCTTTTCGACATAATTAAGAAAAAGAGCAGCGGGACACTGATGGTGGCCGTCTCCTTGATTTTTGCCGGGGCACTGGGAAATATTCTGGACTCTGTATTCTACGGGCTCCTATTTGATGACAGCTATAACCAGGTTGCAACGTTTATGGCCGATGAGCCTTACGGCAAGCTCTTTTACGGAAAAGTGGTAGACATGCTTTACTTTCCGCTGATAGATGCTACCTGGCCAGAATGGATGCCTTTTGTCGGTGGAGATAATTTTCGGTTTTTTGAACCTGTGTTCAATATTGCGGACACTGCCATTAGCACCGGGGTAGGTATTCTGGTATTTTTTAATAAGCGAGCTTTCGGAAAACAACGCACTCAGAATCAGAATTCGTAGATCTCAGAGGGAGTAACACAGTAGTTTAGGGCAATGTCGTCATTGCTAATATCTGAAATACTTTCAACAGGCTCAAAAAAGCTAAGGCCGATTTTTATCACATCATTCCGGCATGATTTTAGAAATCGGTCGTAATAACCTTTACCATATCCGACCCGATGCCCTTTTTTGTCGAAAATCAGCAGCGGTACAAAAACCAGGTCGATTTGTTGAACCTGAACAGAGATGCCGTATTGAGGTTCGGGAATCCCCAGTTGATTCTCCCTTAAAGGTGTATTTGTTTCAAACAAAAAGTGCTCCAGTTCCTCAGCATCTTTAATCTTGGGCACCACTATTTTCTTGTTAAGTCCCCTCAATAAATCAACTATGGATTGGGTATCTACTTCTTTTTTCTTCTCTATCGGCAAGAAAATATGATAGCACTCAAGTTTCCAAATTGGAAGCTGAAATACGAGTTTTGATATAGAATTATTATAGGAATATAGATCCTCAGGAGATAATTTCTCGCGCAGATTCGTAAAGTTTAACCGAAGCTCTTTTTTAAGCATAATTATCGATTAAACGCTTTCAGTGGGGGAACTATTTTATTAAAATTATTCTTTGGCGGCTACCGCAAAGTAAATTTTAAAAAATAGCATTAAAAGTAGGTACATACCCAGAGAAATAAGATAGTTGTCCATGTAATGCCATAATTTGTTCGCTTAAATGTAAATAAATATTTTCCATATATCCTATTAAGTGCACAATTTTATCGATGAAATACACAAAATTTACACATTTTTTAACAAGCTTGGTACTAACTCAAGCATTTTCAATTAAAAATCAAGCGCTTCAGTTTTACTAAAATTGTTCAAATTGTATAGATTGATTGGTGTGCATAAGTATTTTGTCGAATTCATATTCGAAGTCTTATAATTTAACGAGCCATAGGCCCGAAAACCAAAATTACCTTTTACCTTTATGTCTGTAGAATCGCTGCCTTTTTAGCGCGACCCTTGCAGTCTTGGTATTCATGCAGGAATTACCCTTAGAAATACAATTGAGTACACTTCCTAATGAACCTGGGGTTTATCAGTTTTATGATGCCGCCGGTCAAATTCTCTATGTGGGCAAGGCAAAGGATCTAAAGAAAAGAGTTTCCTCTTATTTCGTCAAAAATCACGAAACGGGTAAAACCAGGATCCTGGTAAAAAAGATACACTCTATTAAACACATTGTTGTACCAACCGAAACTGATGCGCTCCTCCTGGAGAACAACCTTATAAAAAAGCATAAGCCGAGATACAATGTTTTGTTACGCGACGACAAGTCGTACCCCTGGATCTGCATTAAAAATGAGCGATTTCCACGCGTATTCGCAACCAGAAAATTGATCAGGGATGGTTCTGAATACTTTGGACCCTATACCCGGATGAAGACGGTAAAAACACTGCTCGATCTCATAAGAAGCGTTTACCCGCTCCGCACCTGCAACTACGATCTCTCTGCGGAAAAGATCGAAGCTGGAAAGTTCAAACGATGCCTTGAATATCATCTTGGCAATTGTTTAGCCCCCTGCGAAGGGCTTCAAGTGGCGGATGACTACCATAAACAGATTGATGATATTCGTCAGATTATTAAGGGCAATTTCAAATCCTCTATTTATTATTTTAAAAGACAGATGAAGTTGCTTGCATCCGAAATGCAATTCGAGGAGGCACAGCGAATTAAAGAGAAGATCGAAGTCCTTGAATCGTATCAGTCAAAATCTACTATAGTCAATCCAAAAATCAACAACGTAGATGTATTCACTATCGTCTCTGATGATGCCTATGCCTACATAAATTTTTTACAGCTTTCCCACGGTGCTATCGTTAGGTCTCACACTATGGAGATAAAGAAGAAATTAGATGAGGACGACAGGATTTTGCTGCAACTTGCCATTGTGGAATTAAGACAGCGCTTCAATTCGGAATCCAACACACTATACCTGCCATTTCCATTGGATCTGAGCATGGAATTGAAGATCACGGTTCCTAAATTAGGAGACAAGAAAAAATTACTCGATCTGTCTGAGCGCAATGCTAAATTTTTCAGGCAGGAGAGGTTTAAACAGTCTAAAATTGCCGATCCGGACAGGCACACCAATCGGTTGATGGCCCAGGTGAAAAAAGATCTTCACCTTTCTGCAGAACCCAGGCATATTGAATGCTTTGACAATTCTAATATACAGGGAACCAACCCGGTTGCTGCCTGTGTCGTTTTTAGGAACGGTAAACCCGCAAAAAAAGAATACCGGCTGTTCAACATTAAATCGGTAACAGGGCCGGATGATTTTGCGTCGATGGAAGAAGTTGTTTTCAGAAGGTACAAACGGTTGTTGAACGAAGGAGAGTCCTTGCCACAGCTCATTGTTATAGATGGAGGTAAAGGACAATTATCATCTGCACTTAAGAGTCTGGATATCTTGGGTCTCAGAGGTAAAATCGCTATTATTGGTATTGCCAAAAGATTGGAAGAAATTTATTTCCCAGGTGATCCGATCCCTCTTTATCTGGATAAGAAATCAGAAACTTTAAAGATTATACAGAGGTTGCGGAACGAAGCACATCGTTTTGGAATCAATTTTCACCGCGACAAGCGAAGCAAGGCGGCTATAAGTACAGAACTTGAAATGATCGAGGGAATCGGGGAAAAAACAGCAGGCGAGCTGTTGAAGTATTTTAAATCCGTAAAACGAGTAAAAGAAGCTTCGTTGGAAGACCTTTCCAAAAAGGTGGGAATGGCCCGCGCGAGAAAAATCTATGAAAACTTCCATTGATGACTTTAGCTTCCCTTCCAAATATCATCATCGTATTAATCCTGACCCTGTTTGTTGGAGGAATTTCCAATGCCCAATCAGATCCGATCCCTGAGGAGCCAAAAATTGGACTGGTCTTGAGTGGTGGCGGAGCTAAAGGGATGGCCCATATTGGTGCCTTAAAAGTAATTGAAGAGGCCGGTGTTAAAATAGACTTTATAGGAGGTACAAGCATGGGTGCCATTGTAGGGGGTCTGTACGCCTCGGGATATTCCGCCGCACAATTGGATTCTATTTTTAGGAGCAAGGATTTTAACGAGATCATTCAGGACAGATTTCCTAGAGGCAACAAGACGTTTTATGAGAAAGAAGATTCGGAGCGTTACGCACTGACAATACCATTCAATAATTTTAAAATTTCCTTTCCTAAGGGGATTTCCAGTGGGCAGAATATTTATAACGAACTGGTACAACTGATGTACCATGTAAGGGACATAAATGATTTTAACGAGTTGCCGATCCCGTTCTTTTGCATGGCCACGGATGTAGTAAACGGATCTGAAGTTTTGTTAAATCAGGGATATCTCCCGCAAGCGGTAATGGCAAGTGGTGCATTTCCATCACTTTTTGAACCCGAAGAGGTAGATGGTTTAACCCTGATCGACGGAGGCGTAATCAACAATTACCCGGTAGAAGAACTGAGGGCCCTGGGGGCAGAAATCGTTATAGGTGTAGATGTTCAGCACGGACTCAGGGATAAGGAAGAATTGATCTCGGCTACCGATATACTTCTTCAAATAAATAATTACAGGACAGTGGGAGCCATGGCAGAAAAAGCAGGACTCACGGATATTTATATCAAACCTGATATGGGGCAGTATTCCGTCATTGATTTTGATAAAATTGATACTATAATATCAAAAGGAGAATACGCGGCCCGCGAGAAATGGACTGATCTGGCAAATCTGGGAGTTGGTGCAGGAGCCGATTCCAGGAAAATTAAATCGATCGGCAAACAGGATTCACTGGTAATCACCAATTTGATTCTGGAAGGAAATAAGAATTATTCCAGGGGCTATGTTAAAGGGAAGTTGAGGTTTAAACCTGATGAAAAGATCACTTTCGACAAGCTGGAACAGGGGATCAATAATTTGGCTGCTACAGGAAATTTTACCAACGTTCGTTATAGACTATTGCATTCTGAAAAGGGCGACCAAATAATAGTTAGTTTGAGGGAAAACCCGAATAAAACACTATTAAGACTCGGTATACACTACGATGATCTCTACAAGACCGCCGCGCTTATCAATGTTACCAAAAAAAATCTATTTTTTCAGGACGACGTCGCTTCTTTCGATTTTATTCTGGGAGATAATATCCGCTATAACTTTCAATATTATGTAGACAAGGGTTCGTATTGGAGCTATGGAATCAATTCCAGGCTTGACGAATTTAAACAAGACATTGATATAGATGTCTTTCGAACTAATTTCAATATCCAGGCTGGAGGAGCCCTAAATGAAATCAACCTTGATGTGGCCGATGTAACCAACCAGATTTATGTGCAAACAGCGGTCAGAGAAGAATTTGCACTCCGCCTGGGAATTGAACACAAGTTTATCTCGTATAGCACCACCACCTTGAATAACATAACAGACCCTCCGGTAACACCGGAACCATCGGCAGAAGAACGCACCTATTTTGAAAAGAGCCATTATTTTAGCACCTACGGCGGTCTTGTTCTGGACACCTATAACGACCGTTATTTTCCTTCAAAAGGGCTTTATTTTAACGGGGATTTTCATCTCTATCTTTTTTCTTCGGACTTCAATGAAAATTTTGAAGGATTCTCAGTGGCTAAGGCCAGAATGGGATTTGCAGTCCCTATTTTTAATAATCTGTCTTTTAACCTGGAGACCGAAGGAGGTTTTAAACTGGGACAATCCGGGGTAACTACCTTTGACTTTGTTTTAGGGGGATATGGAAACGATTTAATAAATAATTTTGAACCCTTTCTTGGATATGACTTTTTAACCTTACCCGGAAACAGCTATGTGAAAGCTTATGGACGGTTGGATTTTGAATTTGCACCAAAAAATCATTTCACTTTTGCCGCGAACATCGCTAATGTGGACGACGATTTGTTCAGAACCGGAGAATGGTTCACGGCACCCAATTTTACAGGCTATGCCATTTCCTACGGCTGGGAATCTTTTTTCGGTCCTGTACAAGTGGTGTACTCCCGGACACCGGAGTTGAATCAGGGAAATTTCTATTTCAGCATAGGCTATTGGTTTTAAACATGTTATATCCAAAATAGATCTTATCATAGCTTCGGTTAATCCTGCAAGAGAATCCCACAATTCTCCCTATTTTTTCCGATATTTGTAATTGGAATTCTTTATATGCTGACAACCCGAATTGATATAGCGGCCCACCTAAGGGCCATGTGGTAGTGAGCCGTGTTTTCCCGATGTGGGAACCAGGCTTTGTATGCATTCATTTAATCATCAATTCAATATAAAAATCATGTCGATACTAGATAATACTTCACTAAAACTACCGAAGGAAAATGAGCAGGCAGAAGATTTTCTCCCACTCTTAGGCACAGATCATGTAGAATTATATGTTGGAAATGCCAAGCAGGCAGCATATTATTATATGGCTGCTTGGGGCTTTCAGCCATTGGCCTATGCTGGCCTGGAAACTGGCCTCAAAGACCGGGTATCCTATGTAATTGAACAAGACAAAATACGCCTTGTGCTTACCTCGCCACTTAAACCGGGAGGCGAGATTAACAGACACATTGAGTCTCATGGGGATGGAGTCAAGGCCATAGCATTATGGGTAGACGATGCTGCCAAAAGTTACCGGGAAACAACCAGCCGGGGAGCCGAGAGCTTTTTCGAACCCAAAAAACTTGAAGATGAATATGGCGAAGTGGTTCTTTCCGGGATTCACACTTATGGGGAAACCGTGCATGTTTTTGTAGAAAGAGATAAATACAAAGGACCCTTTATGCCGGGGTATAAAAAATGGGATCCATATTTCAGGGCGACAACCGTAGGGTTAAAATATATAGATCATATGGTGGGGAATGTAGGTTGGAACGAAATGAATAAATGGTGTGAATTCTATGCCAAGGTGATGGGCTTCGCACAGTTGATCTCCTTTGACGACAAAGATATTTCTACCGAATACACCGCTCTGATGAGTAAAGTGATGAGCAATGGCAACGGGAGGATAAAGTTTCCGATCAACGAACCGGCAGACGGCCGAAAAAAATCACAAATAGAAGAATATATCGAATTCTATAATGGAGCCGGCGTTCAGCATATTGCCGTTGCCACGGACAACATCATAGAGACTGTAACTGCTCTTCGTGACCGGGGAATAGAGTTTCTCACGGTTCCGGCGATATATTATGACGATGTACTAGACCGGGTAGGTGAAATAGATGAAGACCTGGCTCCTTTAAAGGAGCTTGGTATCCTGATAGATCGGGATGACGAAGGATACCTGCTTCAGATCTTTACCAAACCAATTTTGGACCGCCCCACGATGTTTATTGAAATCATTCAAAGAAAGGGCGCCAAATCTTTTGGCAAGGGAAATTTTAAAGCCTTATTCGAATCAATAGAAAGAGAACAGGCTTCCAGGGGTACGCTTTAGGAAAGTAGTCTTAACATTTTGCAAATTTTTCGCCACTTCATATAAAGTATTGTTAAGACCTTAGTTAAAGAACGTTAAAACATTTTAGCCGCCGTAAATCTTGTATTAAATTTACAGCACATAAGGGGTGGTTCCCTTATTACTTTAAGTATTGGTTTTTCATAATTTAAAGTTTGGTTGGTTATTTAGGAAAAGCCCTGATGTTCTAGTCGGGGCTTTTTTTGTACAATACTTTGGAACAAAATTTGTTAATGTATTGATGAATGTGTATTAAGTGATGGTTAACAGGGCTTTAGAAGTCGAATAATTGATATTTTTGAATAAAATTTGATATGAAGAGAAGTGCAGTCATATTGCTTATGTTTCTTGGGGTTTTGCTGAATGCCCAGCGTTCTTCTGATTTCGTCTATTCAGATTCGTCTAAGGTGGAGAAAGGCTCGGATAAAACTGAGAAACAAAAAGATATACCGGCTGCCTTTAAATCTGGGGAGTGGTTAAGGTTCAGAATACACTACGGTATTCTCAATGCGAGTTATGCCACTTTGCATCTCACCAGGGATAAAATAAACAAAGTACCGGTTTATCACGTGGTTGGAAGAGGAAAGACTACGGGATTTGCAAGCATTTTTTTCAAGGTCGACGACAGATATGAAAGTTATTTCGACATGAAGGACGGGAAACCCTACCGGTTTATCAGGAAGATCGACGAGGGAGGCTATACCCGGGATACGGAGATCAATTTTGATTACTCACGGGATATCGCCGTTCTGGATGATAAAAAAACTAATAAAAAGTTTAATTTTGCGGTTAAGGACAGCATTCAGGACCTAATTTCCGCTTTCTATTATTTGCGAAATAATTTTGAATTTAAAGATCTTGTCGAGAATGAAGATATTGTATTGGAGATGCTCTTTGATGATGACGGTATTTTCAAATTCAAGCTCAGATATTTAGGAAAAGAGGTACTCAAAACCAAATATGGTAAAGTAGAGTGCCTCAAGTTTAGGCCTTTTGTGCAATCGGGCAGGATTTTCAAAGAACAGGAAAGCCTAACACTTTGGGTCTCTAACGATTTAAACAAATTGCCTATCAGGATCAAAGCAGACCTGGCAATAGGGTCTATTAAGGCAGATTTAGACGGTTATAACGGTCTTAAGAATCAGTTCAAGATTATAATGGACTAGAATCGTAATGGAAGAAAAGGAGCGAATTGAATCCCAAATTTCGAAACTCAAAGACAAGTACAAGGATTCAGGACAAGATATCAGCTCTTACCTCGATGGGTTACTATACCAACGTTATCTCACCTATTGGGATTATATTCACCTCGACACCTTACTGAGCCTTCAAGTTCCAAGGACTTACTTCCCGGACGAGGAGATCTTTATAATTTACCACCAGATTACAGAGCTGTATTTTAAGCTTATTCTTCACGAACAAAAGCAGGTTGTAGATGACAAGTCGGAAAACGTAGACTTCATCGTCGAAAAAGTAAATCGTATCAATAATTACTACAAAGCCCTAATTTCTTCCTTCAGTGTTATGGTAAGAGGAATGGAAAAGGAACAATTCATGAAATACAGAATGGCCTTGTTGCCTTCAAGCGGGTTTCAATCGGCGCAGTACCGGATGATTGAGATATACGCCACTCCCTTAGAGAATTTAGTCGAACCAGAATTGCGTTCGGCTTTCTCTGAAAAGAACTCTGTAGAAGAGCTTTATGAACAAATTTACTGGAAAAAGGGCGCTACAGATAATGAGACCGGCGACAAGACACTGACATTAAAGCAATTCGAATACAGGTATACACCTAGATTTATACGCACAGCTAAAGCGATAGAGGGCAAAACTATGTATCATAAATATCTTAATTTGTTGCATAAAAATAAACATAATAAAGGCCTCACAGATGCGTTTAAAACTATGGATATCAACGCCAACATCAACTGGCCGCTTGTACATTTAGGCTCGGCATACAGATACCTCGATAAGGAAAATAGTACGATTCAAGCTACCGGAGGGACTAATTGGAAGGAGTATTTACCTCCCAGTTTCCAGAAAGTTGTATTTTTTCCAAGTCTTTTTACTAAACAAGAGTTAAATAATTGGGGCAAACAATGGGTAGACCATATTTTTAATCCCCAGAAAATACAAATAGAATAATGCAAAAAATCTGGGGCACACTTTTTGCGATTTTGCTTTTAGTTTCCTGCTCGGAAAAGAAGCAAGAACCAATCGACAAACCAACCGAGGCAGAAATCCCTGAACCTATTGTCGAGACAAGGGAATACGGTTTTAATTTCAGCGATTTTAATGTGACAAAAGACACCGTGCAATACGGTGATAGTTTTGGTGAAATAATGCAGGATAACCTGGTAGATTACAACAAGGTTCTAAAAATCATCAATGACTACAAAGAGGTCTTCGATGTACGTAAGATACAAGTTGGCAAACCGTATCTTTTATTGAAGTCAAAAGACACTGCAAGCAATGTAGAAGTATTTGTATACCAGAATGATCTTATAAATTATACGGTAGTGGATTTCCGTGACTCGGTCCTTGCATACAAAGCCAGGAAGGAAATAAAATATATTCAGCGCGAAGCGTCGGGGATCATAGAATCATCTCTTTCCGAAGCTATATTAGATCAGGGAATTGACTACAATATTACCAATGACCTTTCCGAAATTTACGCCTGGACGATAGACTTTTTCAGACTTCAAAAAGGAGATAAGTTCAAGGTCATTTATAAGGAAAGATATATCAATGATACAATATATGCCGGAGCCGAACCAATAGAAGCTGCCTATTTCGAACACAGCGGAACACCGCTCTATGCCTTCTCCTACGAATCAGACTCTTTAAAGAATATCATCGATTACTACGATGATGAAGCAAATAATCTCAGGCGAACCTTTCTCAGAGCACCGGTAAAGTTCAGCAGAATTTCATCCCGATATAATCTCAAAAGAAGGATCCGTTACTACGGCTACAAGGTGAGACCACACAGAGGGACAGACTACGCCGCACCAATCGGCACACCGATTATGGCTACTGCAGATGGCATGGTAACAGAATCTAGAAGACGCGGTGGTAATGGAAAATATGTAAAGATCAGACATAACGGCACTTTTAGTACCCAGTATCTCCATATGAAAAGGCAGAAGGTAAAACCGGGAGAATTTGTAAAGCAGGGAGATGTTATAGGATGGGTAGGAATGACGGGAAATACAGGTGGCCCCCATGTATGCTACCGCTTCTGGAAGAACGGCAGGCAGGTAGACCCGCTTAAAGAAAAACTGCCGGCAGCCGACCCATTACCCGAGCCACTCAGACCAGAGTACTACAATTATATCAAACCATTCAAAGATCAATTGGACTGCATTGAATTTAAACCTGAAAACACTCCGGACCTGATAACACTTAATCAGTAACATGCCATTAGAGAACACGAATCCGGCCAATACAAAAGCCTGGAAAAAACTGCGGGAACACTACCTGAAAGCTAAGGAACTGCACTTAAAAGAATTGTTTACGGCCGAACCGGACAGAGCGAAGAAGTTCAGTCGGACATGGGACGATTTTCTGATCGATTTCTCAAAGAACCGGATAACTGAAGAGACTTTTGACCTCTTGCTGGAACTGGCGGATGAGTTAGATCTTGCAGATGGGATTAAAAAATATTTTGACGGAGATATCATCAATCAAACGGAAGGCAGGGCTGTACTCCACACTGCTTTAAGGGCAAGGGAAAGAGATGATATTCGTGTCGACGGTAAGAATGTAATCCCCGAGGTATATCGCGTAAAAAGTCAGATTGAGGAATTTTCAGAAGCCGTTGTATCCGGAAATAAAAAAGGGTATACGGGAAAATCCTTCACCGATGTTGTCAATATTGGTATTGGGGGCTCAGATTTGGGCCCGGCTATGATTGTTGAAGCCCTGCGTTTTTACCAAAACCATCTCAAAGTACATTTTGTTAGTAATATAGACGGAGATCATGTCCACGAGACACTCAAATCACTGGATCCAGAAACCACTTTGTTCGTTGTGGTTTCCAAAACTTTTACCACACAGGAAACTCTTAGCAACGCCACAACAATTAAGAACTGGTTTTTAAAAACGGCGTCGGAGAAGGATGTCGCTACCCACTTTGCTGCGGTATCCACAAATCTTGAAAAGATTCAAGAATTTGGCATTTCACATGAAAATGTGTTTCCGATGTGGGATTGGGTAGGAGGACGATTTTCTCTGTGGAGTGCGGTGGGACTATCTATTGCACTTGCAGTAGGTTATGAAAATTTTGAAGCCTTATTAGAAGGGGCCAACTCGATGGATACTCATTTTAAGAACGCCTCGCCTGATGAAAATATTCCTGTAATTTTTGCACTTCTCAGCGTCTGGTATAATAATTTTTTCGAGGCCGAAACAGAAGCTATAATTCCCTATAGCCAATACCTCGCCAGGTTGGCGGCATACTTGCAACAGGGAATTATGGAGAGTAATGGAAAAAGTATTGATAGGAATGGAGATAGAGTGGATTACGAGACAGGTACTATTATTTGGGGCGAACCGGGCACCAATTCTCAGCACGCCTTCTTTCAGTTGATCCATCAGGGGACTAAGTTGATCCCTGCAGACTTTATTGGTTTTAAAAATTCCTTACATGGCGATACGGATCATCATCAAAAACTTATGGCAAACTTTTTTGCCCAGACTGAAGCACTGATGAACGGTAAAACGTCTGACCTGGTGGAAGATGAGCTTGAGGCAAAAGGAATGAATGCCGATGACATACACAAGCTGAAACCTTTTAAAGTTTTCGAAGGAAATAAACCCACCACCACCATCCTGATCGACCGCCTTACACCTTCATCATTGGGTTCGCTGATCGCGTTGTACGAGCATAAAATATTCGTTCAGGGGCTGATCTGGAATATCTTTAGTTTTGATCAGTGGGGCGTTGAACTGGGAAAACAACTCGCCACTGCTGTGTTGCTGGATATTAAGGAAGATCAGATTGGCGATCACGACGCTTCCACTACCCGATTGATTCGGCATTTCAAGAGCTGAAAACACTCATTTTCAGGTAATTAGAAATCCATAATTTTCGCATAGGAATACTATTTTCTTTGCTAATTTTGTGTTAAATTGTATGATCTAATTTAACGATGCCTTAATGTGTTTAGACGTAAAAATAAGCACATTTGTATTGGAATTGGATTAACTAAATAACACTTTGAACTATGAGAAAATTATGCCTGGCCATTGTCGCCTTGCTATCGGCTACCATGGCATTTTCGCAGGGGGTTACCACCGCCTCGATCGGAGGAAAAGTAACAGACAACAATGGAGAACCACTTATTGGTGCAACGGTTGTAGCAGTACATGTTTCATCGAATACAACTTACGGGGCTGTATCAGATTTTAAT
>JBPCUI010000309.1:0-2668 GCA_051011235.1 Flavobacteriaceae bacterium | reverse complement strand
GGTTAAACCAATTATTACGCGATGGATTTTTAGATTTATCCGCAGAAAAGAAATATGAAGTAGTTGAGCAACTGGACAAGGCGGCAAAATCTAAAGACCATAATATTCCTCATTATTTCAAGGATATAAAATCCCTAACACAATGGGGGTACTTCTCCTCTGAAATAGGGGTCACAGAAGGATTGAGGTATAATCCAACCCCGGGATATTACAAAGGCTGCGTTCCTTATAATGGTGAAATTGCCTGGTATTAATGACAATACAGAAGTGTAAAGACTATTGGGAATTAAGTAAAACGGCTGCCGACTGGTTAATCCACAGGATCCGAAAAAACCCCTTTGGCAAGATAGGAGTTGCTTCTGGAAATTCTCCTTTAGGGATGTATCGCTGCATTTCAAAGACCCAAAACCTCGCTACTAAATCCCTTTCTCTATTTCAATTAGATGAATGGGTTGGGTTATCCGAAAATCACCATAGTACCATGAGTTACATAGAAAAAGAGGTGAGAGTTCCATGGGGAATAGCCAAAAAAAGAACACATTACTTTACTCCTGTTTTAAGTCCCCTGAAAAGTAAATTTCAGGCAGAGGAGGCCGCATCTTCAATGCAAAAAGAACTCGATAGAAAAGGTCCGCTGGATATCCTCATTCTGGGAATGGGAAAAAACGGACATTTGGGATTTATTGAACCAGGCGAAAACTGGCCTCTCGAAGAGTGTTATGTTTCGGAATTGGCACGATCTACGCAGAATCACAAGATGATCGACATGGAAAAAATACCCCCGGAATATGGAGTAACCATGGGAATTAAATCGGTCATGGAAGCAAAAGAGGTTTTATTTATCGTAACCGGAGCCGGAAAATCAACTGTTTATTCCCAATGGCTTAAAAAGGTTGTCACCCCAAAATTACCTGCCAGTATCTTGTGGAAACATCCAGGAGTTTTCACGGTGACGGACCTGTAACCGAAAAGCAAAAGTATGGCAATTTGAGAACCGTTTAACTTTGAAGGTATTCAAATTGTCTGTGTAATTATTTTATAAGTTTTAATTTAGAACCAAACGTATATTATTAACCATTTTAACCGAAGACTTATGGATTATAAAAAATCGATTATCAAACTCTTAGTCAGCCTGTTATTATCCCCTGTGGTAGTATACATCGTACTGCTTTCTGCCAAAGCTGCGGGCTCAACTTACGAAATGACTCATGGGGAAACATTTATCATCTGGCTCCTTATGGCCATTGTGATCAATCTGTCTATCACAAGGAAGACATAGAGAAGAAATCTCTTAAAACTCCCTGTTCGACCCGGCTAAAAACTCATTCGCTGCTGTTTCGGCAAATGCGGCTTTTTCTGCATCCCAATGGAGGGTTTGCCCGGGAAAACGACCGGCGATAACACCCAGTAAAATGGTTTCGGTTAGTCGCGCTGAATACGAAAACGGTGCCGAGCACTCCGCTTTACCCATACAGGCATCTACGAACTGGTGGTAGTGCTTTTTGCCTTCGCTTTCATAATCGCGTACCGGCGGGCCCAGTTTAAAGGATTCAATATCCATTTCGCGGTATTCGCCGTCGACGATCAACCTTGGGAGTTCCATAAAATGCGGCAGCAGTAATCTTCCTTTTTCACCAATAAATACTGCACCCTGCTCGGGAAGTCTTTCCATATTTGGCAGCCCGAAATCCTTGTGCATGCTTGGGGCTGCAGGGCCGTCGTACCAAACCCATTTCAATGTCTCGGCAGTGAATCGCGTGCCCGGAAATTCGTAGGTGACCACATTGTTTTCCGGGTAGCCAAATCCATTGGGAGGGCGGCATTCGGTGGTGATGGTCCTGGGTACATCGAGTTCGAGCGCATTATAAGGAGTGTCAAAAATATGCACCCCCATATCGCCTAACGTCCCGCAGCCGTAATCCATGAGTTTGCGCCAGTTTCCAGGATGGTAAACTCCTTCTTTGTAGGGCCGTTCAAGACCTGATCCCAGCCAGAGGTTCCAATCCAAATGTTCGGGGACCATGTCTTTGCCTTCCGGTTCAGGTCCATCATAACCCCAGTTCTTCGGCGACCAGGCCCGCACGGTATGGACCTTACCAATTATGCCCGATTGAATAAGCAAGGTAGCCAGTTTATAGTCGTAAAAAGAATGTACCTGGATCCCCATTTGGGTAATAATGTTTTTTTCTTCCGCCAGTTTTTTCATTTCTCTGGCTTCGCTCACATAGTGGGTAAGCGGTTTTTGGCAGTACACAGGTTTGTCCATCTTCATAGCCATCAGGGCTGCCGGGGCATGGGTGTGGTCCGGAGTCGATACAATTACCGCATCGAACTCATCTTTCATTTCCTGAAGCATCAGCCGATAATCGGAAAAACCTTTGGCACCCGGATGCAGATTTAGTGCAGCTTTAAGAAAGCGGGTGTCCACATCGCAGAGAGCGACCACTTTAACTTTAGGGTGGGAAGAAATAGCCTTAAGGTCTTCACCACCCATATTTCCCACCCCGATATGGGCGGTACGCAAGCTTTCTTGTTGAGTACTTGATTTTAAAATAGAAGGGACAAGCATCAGGCCCAAAGCCCCAACGCTGCTGGTTTTTATAAATTCACGTTTTTTCATATTAGAAAGTAGTTTGTTCTGTGGTCTCTTAAGTTATGGAATTTTGTA
>JBPCUI010000308.1:0-2544 GCA_051011235.1 Flavobacteriaceae bacterium | reverse complement strand
ACAAAAGACAGAAAGAACTTTGGAATTTCGTGGTAGGTGCTCAATTTCAACTCAATAAGAATTTCATGATCAGGGCAGAATACGGTTTTCTGGGTAGCCGAACCCAATTTATTGGAGGTCTTCAATACCGGTTCCGACTTTAGTATTCCACCAGTGCTCAAAACGCTAAAGACCAGCCAAGGATAAGGCTGTTAGTATCAGCACCTATATCTTTTAAGGTTTCCTGACGAATATAGGTGAATTTTGCACTTTGCTTTTTCCCAATAGGAATACCAAAAGAGGCTGCCCCAAGGAAATTAGACCGAACATCATTATTAGATTGCCTGTTCACAACGGACTGCCCCCCTAAACCATAACCGGTACTTACAGATATCCAATGGCGCGACGTAAAACGCTTTATCAAATGGGCCTGAGCTGCAAAAAGAGGATCCTGACGCTTGTCGCTGTCGTTAAAGAAATCGTTGTTTTTGGTAAAAATAAAGACAGAAGCAGTGAGCTCAAAAGACCATAGTCCCCAGTTATGAAGCATCCCTAATTGCGGCCTGAATACAAATTGGTTTAAACCAAGGTTCAGTAGCCTCTCATCATTATACTGGCCCAGTGGAACAGTAATGGCAACCGATACACCTATGGTAGTATATTTTCTATGTTCCAATAAATATTTTTTCATCTCCGCTGCTTCCATAGCGGGTGGTCCCTTGAGATGTAAGGAAAATCGAATTCTGGGATCGGCAAGGCCATTGCGCTCAGTAGAAGCGGGTAGCCCGCTTAAAAGACCTTCCCAACGGGCAAAACTAACAGGAATAAGCGCGTCTATTCTCGCGAGCTTCTCACCCAGCTTAAAGGGATGAACGTATGCAATAACAAGGGTGTGTACATTTACCTTTACATCTTCTGTCTCCAGTAACGGATCGAATAGTACATCGCCAAAGGTAAAGGCATATCCACCGCCGATTACGCTGGTGCCTAGCGGCAGGTTGGTCCAGCGTCTGGGCTCGATATCCTGTCCCTGAGCCGCAACACAGCATATTGTAATGCAGCAGAGGATAAGCTGGTTATGGAAATTGAAACCCCTGAATGAAGGTATTTTGAATTGTCTTCTGTGATTACAAATCTCGATAGTTGTAAATCTTTACAATGAATGGAACAATTTAATCAATTTTCCTCTCTGGTCTAAAGATGCTCTTAATCCCTGGAATCATTTTATTCTGGCCCCTATTAACAATTTCTAATAAGGCCGGGACTGATATAAAATTTATATCTTTCGTTAAGTAAAGCTTAGGCTTGTTGTAGTATCTCCCCCATACTTCAAAATGATCGTTGAACTTTAAATTATTTGACCATGAAGAAATTACTTTTTATAATGGCTGTCTTATCCTTGTTTTTGATTGCATGTGAGAATGCTAATCAAAATGCAGAGAAGAACATCGCCCTTGTAGACGGCTACGTAAACTCCGTACAACAACTGGATTATGAATTGATGGACAACTATCTTGCCGATGACTATATGGGATACGGCCCCTCGGCTACAGACAGTATCGGTAAGACCGATGCTGTAGCCCGATGGAAAGAGAATGTAAACGATCTCTATGAAAAAATTGACTATCAAAGATCCCGAAGTATTGCGGTGACTATTGCGGATGGTGAGAATCAGGGCGATTGGGTATCTAACTGGGCCCAATTGGAGATCACCTTTAAAGAAGATGGGGAGCAAGTGACTATCTGGGCGAATACCATCTATCAAATAGTGAATGATAAGATCAGCAAGAGCTATACTTTTTATAACGAAGCCGATGTGCTGGATCAGCTCGGGTATATCTATTTTAACCCAAAAGATTTTTAAGATGAAAGAGAGAACTACACTTTTCACTATATTATTTATTATTGCTGCTGCAACAGGCTTACAAGCACAAAACACTTCATCTATCGGATCCAGTGTCGGGGTATTTATTTTTCCAGCCGAAGGCCAGGACCAGGCTCAGCAGGATGCTGATGAATTTGCCTGTTTTAACTGGGCAAAACAGCAAACCGGTTATGATCCTATGAATCCCACTCAGGTACAAGCGGCCGAGGTTGATCGTTCTGCAGATGGGTCTGCAGTCAGGGGAGCGGCACGGGGTGCTGCTGCCGGTGCTGCCATTGGTGCCATTGCGGGCGACACTGGAAAAGGAGCAGCTATTGGTGCTGCCGCCGGCGGTATGAGGGGCAGGAGAGCCAAAGTATATGGTGATGAAGCGCAACAGCAGCAAAATTATGCAAACGCCGAAGCCGCAGAGGCGCAGATGCTGGAGGAATACAAGCGCGCATTCGCAGTATGCATGGAAGCCAAAGGATATACCGTTAAATAAGCTTTATTAAGCACTATTGTTTTCAACCAACCCGCTCAAGAACCTTGAGTATGAAAAAAAGATATTTTTTTGTCTTAATTTTTCTATTATTTGGATTGACTACCCAGGCACAGGTAATAATGTCTGTAATATTTGGTGAAAAGCTAAATTCGGACAAGGTTGAATTTGGACTGGAAGGTGGCGGCAACCTTTCTCA
>JBPCUI010000307.1:0-5044 GCA_051011235.1 Flavobacteriaceae bacterium | reverse complement strand
TATACCTTCCCCTGGATATGCTACCCAGACTAAGTGGTAACAAATTTTACTATCACGAAGTGATTGGATTTTCTCTCCAGGATGAAAAACACGGTTTTATTGGCAATATCACAGCGGTCAATGATGTCGTTAGCCAGGCCATTTTTGAAGCCGACAAAGACGGACATCAACTATTGATCCCCATTAGCGATGACATTATTACTGCTGTAGACCGCGAGAAGAAAATTATTTACGTAAAGACTCCTGAAGGGCTTGTAGATCTGTACTTATCCTGATCTACGACTGATGGGACGGGTCAGGCAGGTAGGGCCACCGCCCCCCTTCAAACTTATTTCCAAACCGTCATAACTCAGCACAGTACATCCTGCGCTGATTAATTCTTTTTCAGTAATTGGATTGCCTCTGAGCATAATGCACTTTCTAGGTGCAATTGCAAGCACATTGCATCCCATTG
The DNA here is from genome assembly GCA_051011235.1 of Flavobacteriaceae bacterium. GTDB lineage: Bacteria > Bacteroidota > Bacteroidia > Flavobacteriales > Flavobacteriaceae > JAHEJJ01. Next base: position 4,590 of record JBPCUI010000307.1, on the reverse strand, counting down.
TCATAAACTCATCATCGGGCACTTCTACTAATAAATATCCTCTATTCAGGAGCTCATTTCTAAATCTTATGGGTAAAAGAGGTGAATATACCACGGCTAAATCCTTGTCTACGGGACTAAAGACAGACATAAGGTGAAATACGTCATTAGGTCCTTTGAAGTGCGGCAAGTCTACTTCAAGAATATTAACCTGATGAGCAGATAACATCACTCTTAATTGTTTGATACCTTCAGTATTGGTGCGGTAGCTTTGCCCTACGGCAAGCGTATTGGAATCGATCCAGGCCACATCGCCGCCTTCAAGCGTCCCGGGTGCTTTAATTTCGCCAAGTATGGGAATTTCATGTGTGTGATAATACCATTTGTGAATTTCAGGTTCACCAAGTCGTGCTTCCTTGCCCATACGGCAAATAATCATCCCATGATCTGTGGCAATTGAGGCATCGCGGCAGTAAACGGAATCCAGGCTCAGCTGTTTTGCTCCTGGCAGAAACTGAAATTTCACACCTTCATTATCCAGTATGTCGGTAAAGGCTTCGTATTCTGATATGGCCTCTTCCAGTGCCGGTTCTTCCAGGTAGTTGAGTTGCCGCCATTGCGATTTGAGTTTCTGGGACGATTCAAAAGCAGGGGCCACCGGGCTTAGAAGGACAGACTCCAGTGGCAGGTATTCCGAATGATTTGTATACTTTTTTTTCGCCATTATTAGCGTTTACGTTTTATCCAAACATAGAAAGGTGTACCACTCAGCAGAAGGATCGTACCCCAGAATACCGTACGCTCTCCAGCACCGTATATGGCCCAGAGCGTAAATAAAAATGCGAATCCGCCCAGTAAGTGAATGGCTATGGCATTTTTTCCCGGCACTAATTTTTCCACCCCAATAAGAACGTAAGCCGCAGCGGAGAACAGGTAGGGGATAAGGCTGCAAAGTGTGGTAAGTAGCACCATAAATCTGAATTGTTCAACCAGTCCCTCTGTATAGTTCATCAACATCACCACCGAGGTTAGTGCACTTCCAATTACCAGCCCCCAAATAGGAACACCATTCCTGTTATCGCTCTTAAAAATAGGTGGAAAGAGATCGTCCATTGCTGTGGCACGAGCTATCTGACCTTGTACTAAAATCCAGCCGTTGAGTGCACCAAATGCTGCAATGGCGGCTCCGCCAGCGACCAGGTTTTTGCCCCATTCTCCACCAATAATCGCCATAGCATCTGCGAAAGGTGCCGGAGATTGGGCCAGGATATCCATAGGAATCATCCCCATTACCACCGCTGTGCTCAGGATATAGAATATTGTGGTCACAATTGTGCCAATCATAGTGGCTCTCGGTACCGTCTTTTTCGGATTTTCCACATTGGCTGCCGGAATGGTTGCGCATTCGAATCCCAGGAAAGCGTAGAACGTCATCGTAGCTGTGATCGCAATGGCTGCCAGACTAGAATCGCCGCTTGTATTGAAAGGAGTGAAATTAGAGATATCAAAAAAGAAAAACCCGAAGGCTATAACGAGGAACAGCGGGATGAGTTTCAAAGCTGTGGTAAGTAGTTGCACTTTTCCGGATTCCCGAATGCCCAGTGAATTGATCCAGGTCAATAGCCAAATAGCGGCCAGGGCGGCCAGTACTGCCGCAACTCTGCTTTCTGCCAATACGGGAAAAAAGACACTCATGGCGGCGACAAAGGCAATGGCGATGGCGGCATTGCTCACCCAAATAGAGATCCAATATCCCCAGGCGACAAGGAAGCCCAAATAGTCGCCGAATCCGGCCTTTGAAAAGGCATAAGGCCCGCCATTCGAATTGGGTATAAGAAGACTTAGTTTACTAAAGACACGGGCTAGTAGCAGGGCTCCGGCTGCAGAGACCAGCCAGCCAATCACACTAATCCCACCATAAGCGGCAAGCGCTGCAGGCATGAGAAATATACCTGCGCCAATCATATTGCCCACTACAAGTGAAGTGCTCATCCATATGCCCAGTTTCTTTTTGGAGTTGGTTTGGCTCAATTACCTGTTTGGTTAGGTTTGTAAAAAGATTTACATACTTTTAAATGTACAAATATATTATTGGGTGGCTGAAAAATTCCATATAGACGAAGATATCCGAAAATCACAGACATTACCCTCTTCATTTTATAGTGACCAGTCAACTTTTGAACGTATACGAGACAAGATATTCTACCGCTCCTGGCAGTGGATAGGTGACAAGCATGTCTTAAAAGACGATCATACGGCCCATCCTTTTGTATTACTCGATGGGTATTTAACAGAGCCAATGCTTCTGACCCATAATGGCAAGGGAGACTACCATTGCCTCAGTAATGTATGTACTCATCGCGGTAATATAGTTATAAGCAAAGCCGGGGCTTACAGGAATCTGAACTGCGGCTACCACGGCAGGAGGTTTGGTATCGATGGGAATTTTGAATTTATGCCCGAATTCAATGAAGTGGAAGATTTCCCGGCAAACTGTGATCACCTGCATAAGTTTCCTTTGGCCAATTGGGGCCCCTGGTTTTTTGCCGGACTGAATCCCGTTTATGATATTGAGGCGGTGCTTAAAGAGATAAATACGCGCGTGGGCTTTCTATCACTAGATGAATTTAAGTACCTTGAAGAGCGCGGTAAGGAATATACAGTAAATGCACACTGGGCTTTATACTGCGATAACTACTTAGAGGGCTTTCATATTCCATTCGTTCACAATGACTTAAACGCGGTTCTGGATTATGGTAATTACGAAACCGTGCTCTTCGACCATATGAGTCTGCAAATTGGCTATGCCGAAGGAACTGAAGAGCTATTTGACTTACCACGTGGACACATCGACTACGGAAAAAAAATAGCGGCGTATTACTTTTGGGTTTTTCCCAATATGATGTTCAATTTCTATCCATGGGGACTTTCGGTAAATGTGGTGGAACCATTAAAAATAGACAAGACAAGAGTGCGTTTTCTGAGTTATGTTTATGATGAGTCTAAATTAAACCGGGGAGCAGGGGCCGGACTTGACAAGGTTGAAAAGGAAGATGAAGAAGTTGTAGAAGGCGTTCAAATTGGTATAAGATCTCGTTTTTACAAAGCCGGAAGGTTTTCACCGAGCAAAGAAAAAGGGGTGCATCATTTCCACAGGCTACTCGCAGAATTCTTAAATGCAGAGTAGCTAATTTTCTGTCAGTCTTCTAGAAAAATCTAACATTGGCTCATTGGTTTGTTATATTCCTTTAGCTACCTTTGGGCCCAAATTTAAAGCCTTATGAAGCCCGATCTTTTTGAAGCCCCCGACTATTTCAATCTTGACGATCTATTAACCCAAGAACACCAGCTGGTCAGGGATGCAGCGCGGCAATGGGTTAAGCGCGACATTTCGCCCATTATTGAAGAATATGCCCAAAAGGCCGAATTTCCAAAGCAGATTGTACAGGGACTTGCTGAAATAGGGGCATTTGGGCCATATATTCCCGCGGAATATGGAGGTGCCGGCCTCGATCAGATTAGCTATGGGTTAATCATGCAGGAGATCGAGCGCGGTGATAGCGGCGTTCGTTCCACAGCCTCTGTTCAATCCTCGCTCGTAATGTATCCGATCTTTGCCTATGGTTCAGAAGAACAACGGCAAAAGTATTTGCCTAAATTGGCCACCGGTGAATATATGGGTTGTTTTGGTCTTACGGAACCTGATTTTGGCTCAAATCCTGCCGGGATGGTTACAAATTTCAAAGAAAAAGATGACCATTATTTGCTTAACGGGGCTAAACTCTGGATCTCTAACTCACCTTTCGCCGATATTGCTATCGTATGGGCCAAGAACGAAGATGGAAGAATTCACGGCCTGATCGTGGAAAGAGGAATGGAAGGCTTTTCTACTCCTGAAACTCATAATAAATGGTCTTTAAGAGCATCGGCCACCGGAGAGCTTATTTTCGATAATGTTAAAGTACCTAAAGAAAACCTATTGCCTGGCAAGAATGGCCTGGGCGCTCCACTAGGATGTCTGGACTCCGCGCGTTATGGAATTGCCTGGGGCGCAATCGGGGCAGCCATGGATTGCTATGATACGGCACTACGATATGCAAAAGAGCGGGTGCAGTTTGGCAAACCAATTGCTGCATACCAACTCCAGCAAAAGAAACTTGCCGAAATGATCACAGAGATTACCAAGGCACAGCTGTTGGCATATCGGTTGGGACAGCTTAAAAATGAAGGCCGGGCCAGTACTGCACAAATTTCCATGGCTAAACGCAATAATGTAGATATGGCCATCCGTATTGCCCGGGAAGCCAGGCAAGTATTAGGCGGTATGGGAATTACCGGCGAATACAGCATTATGCGTCATATGATGAATCTGGAAAGTGTAATTACCTACGAAGGAACACACGATATCCATCTATTGATCACTGGTGCGGATATCACCGGGCATCAAGCTTTTAAATAGTTGATTATCAAATCCTAATAATTGTCTAAGCATAAATACTAAATTCCTTTTATTGGCCGTTCTTATACTAACACTATAGGAAATGCTTCAGACTGTCCAATATATTGCCCTGGTTCAGGGTTTATTCCTAATTACGGTACTGTTAAAAAACA